>JBICHS010000386.1:0-5566 GCA_043101135.1 Phycisphaeraceae bacterium JB051 | reverse complement strand
TTTTCCCCCAGGGGATGGACGTTTTCGACCATGCGACTGATGACGCGGCGGCGGGATTCGTTGGGCTTGACATTATTACCCTGAATGCGGACGTATGGACATTCCAACGTGCGGGCGACGCGATATGCATGCTCCACGCGAGACTGTGCTTTAGCGATGTCGTTAGGCTGATCGTGATGCATGCAGACGCTTAGCTGGATGCATGCGACCTTGATGCCAGCCTCTTTGAACTGCTGGGCAAGCTTATGCGGATCACCAAGCATCGGATCACAGGCCAGCGTGGGGTATTCGGTGCTGGTGGTGATCAGTTCGACTTGATCGATTTGCACTGCCTTGGCCAGTTCAATGACCTGTTGGGCGGTGTAATCCGGGCAAATGGCGGTGCTCAAAGCAAGTTGGATGGACATCGGACATTCCTGCATGGTGTTTGGTAAAGAGCCATAAAATACCGCAGATCGCCCGTTTTCGCCAGTTTCAGTGTGGGTCAGCAAGCCGTTGAACAAGGGTTATGATCCGACATGAATTTGACCTGCGGTCAATCCCGCAACGACACGCGTCGGCTCGCCTGAGACGATAAAGTCTCTATCAACCCGTCACACGCCAGCGATAGCGACATTTCTGCCGAGCACCGAGTTGGTATTGCTGCTCGTGTTCGGGGATATTGATGGTGTCCACATAGCGGGTGTCGAGCTTTTCGATGGTCCGCCGTGATGCTGCGTTCTGGGGGTCACAGGTGATCCAGACTTCGTCGTAAAATGGCCTGACCCACGGGCGAATTGCATGACAGGCTTGGGCGGCATAGCCGTGACCTCGCTGCTCGGCATGGATGGCATAACCGATGTGCCCTGCCACTAGCGTAATATGCTCAGAGTCCCCCACCCGAAAATTGATGTGTCCCAGTTCCGTGCCTTGCTCGTTGTGGATGTGAAAGTGGTAGTACGGTGCGTAGCGGGGATCGGACAATGCCATGACGATGCGATCACAGCGCAGAACGACATCGCCGTAAGCAAGGTCATCCGGTGGTGGTGGCAATTGAGCCATGACACACTCCCCAGACTTGTGGCGATCAGACCTTACTCCCCGTCATGATCGGATTGCCCCGCAGCTTCAGTCGCGATCTGGGGCTTGTTCTTCTTTCGCATCATGTGACCTAACAACCACGTCACCGGCGTGAACAGTGCATAGACCACAAACGCCCCCGCGATACTGTGCTGAGGCCAGATGAACAGCAACATCACCAGCATCAACGCCAGGGCAAACTTGCCGAACTTGGCGCGACCGCGGAAGTAGCGATTGACAAAGTGTGGATATCGCAGGTTACTGACCATCGCCAAAGCAACGAGCAGCATAATGCCCACCATGCTCACCGCGGTGGCACGGATGAACAGGTGATGCTCATCCAAGTGCGCGAAAAAGTGCTGATGCAGCAGGATCAAACTCACCACGGTGCCCGCAGCACCTGGGGATGGCAAGCCCTTGAAGGACATGTGATCCGCTTCATCCGGCTCGTCGAGTTCCGTGTTGAATCGGGCTAATCGTAATGCCACGCAGCAGACATAAATCCCCGCGATGACCATCGCTGCACGGTCCAGATACGCATCGGATACCTCGGAAATAAACGGCACATCAACGCCAATGAGCTGAACCACGATAAACGCCGGGGCCACGCCGAACGTCACCATGTCTGCCATGGAGTCCAACTGCTCGCCCAGTTCACTGGTGTTATGCGTCAACCGTGCGACCGAACCGTCAAAGGCATCAAAGACCATGCCCAGAAACACGAACACCCCTGCAAATGTCAGCGGCGTCCAACCCCAGGGCAAATCCATGCTCTCCGGTCGGCTGGCGAGAAACACACTGCTAAACCCACAGAGCAAATTCCCCAGCGTCAGCATGGACGGCAAAATAGCCACCGTCTTCTGCCTGGCACGCTGGCGACGAGACAAATGCGTTGTCACGGGTTTTCGCGTGTGTTTCATCGCATCTTTCTGCGGTTTGGCTGCCGACTCGGTCGGACGTTGTGCCGGTTCAACCAGTAAATCTTTCAGACGATGGGTCATAGATACGGTATCATACTCCGAATCGCAAAACATTGGCACCCCCCAACCCCCGGAAACTCGGGGCTCCCGGTAGACAAGTGTGTCCCTGTTTTGAATCAGGCGAGCCGCGTTGTGTCAACGCGGGATTGAGCAACGCTCAACATCGAAGCGGTGATTCGGCTAACTGCCCCAATCGCTTCATGGATCACCAACACGCAACAGGAACACGCATGACCTTGGCAACGACAGCAGACATCGCACCTGCCACCACGCCACAGGACACCGCTGCGCCCCAATCGCGTCTCAAAGCCCGTGTGATCAGCCTGC
This sequence comes from Phycisphaeraceae bacterium JB051, assembly GCA_043101135.1. Taxonomy (GTDB): domain Bacteria; phylum Planctomycetota; class Phycisphaerae; order Phycisphaerales; family Phycisphaeraceae; genus UBA7800. Next base: position 3,200 of record JBICHS010000386.1, on the reverse strand, counting down.
TGGTCTTCGTCGCCTGCCTGCCATTACTGGGGATCGCCGCATGGCTTGATCCGGACCCCGCAGGCATGGGGACACATGTCCAGCTGGGTCTGCGTCCCTGCACATTCGAAGAAGCGACCAACCTGCCGTGCGCCACCTGTGGCATGACCACTTCCTTCGCCCACGCAGCTCATGGTCAGCTCATCCAATCGTTTCTCGTCCAACCCGCGGGTATGCTGCTGTGTCTGCTGCTGGCGATCTTTGCCATCCTGTCACTGTACACCCTGATCATGGGCATCAGCATCACGCCTTTGCTGCAACTGCTGGTCAAACCCAAGTGTTTTCTATTGGCAGGCATCATCGTGGGGTTGGCCTGGGGATACAAAATTCTGCTTGTGTATGTGGGGAACTAAATGACGTCTCGAATGATCCATCAACGCTACTTTGCCTCACTGTTGCTACTCGTGAGCATGTTACTGATGTGCGGCTGTGACACGCTCGGGTTTCTGGTCTATGCTGCGACCGGCCCGGAGAAAGAGACGATCCCCGCGGAGTACAAGGGTCTTGAAAACAGTCACTTTGCCGTCCTTGTCAGCGCGGACTCCAACACGCTTTACCAAAGCCCTGAAGCGTCGCGAGGCCTGTGTGTTGCCGTGTCACGTCAGATAGCCAAGCACGTCCCGACGTCGGTGGCCCTTGCCCCAGCAGATGTCATCGAATTCACTGAGCACAATCCGTATTGGACGACGATGCCGCATGACAAAATCATTGCCAAGCTCAACGTCGACAAACTCGTTCTCATCGACATCGTCCAATACCAGATTCACGAAAAAGGCAATGCCAACGTCTTCAAAGGCACCGCCATTGCCAATGTCTCCGTTGCGGATCAGCAGCATCGCAATACACTGGCATACAGCAAAGTCGTCAAAGCGGTTCACCCTGTGGGTTCTGCGATCGGCATGGTCAATGCGGACGAGTCCGAATTCCGACTTGCCCTGCTGAGCAACCTGACCACCACCATTGGACACCTGTTTTATGAGTACATCATCATCCATGAATAAACACATGATCCAACCCATCAAACAAGCGGGCCTGATTTGTCTGCTGCTTGCAATGGTCTTTTCACTTGCAGGCTGTGAGGCGTTTGCTTTTTTCACACAGGTGATCTCGCCTGAGAAAACGCCTGCGGTCTTTGACCTGCCAGCTCTGAGAACCGCCATCCTCGTGGATGACACATCCAACCAACTCGGTGATCCCAACCACACCGGCGTCATCGCACACCAGATGTTTTTTGACTTTGTCCAAAGCAAAAAACTCACGCAGGAACAAACCGTCAATTACCGCTTTGTCCGTGATCTTGAAGGTAAACTCGGTACAGAGTTCGAACGCACCCCCGTTGACGAAATCGGCCGGACACTCGGCGCAGACCAGGTCATCCACGTGAACATCGACTATGTCCAGATGTCTGTCCAACCGGGCATCATCGAACCCAAAGCCATCGTCACCCTCAAAGTCATCGACGTGAACAAGGCTGTCCGCCTGTTCCCCGAGCCCTCGCCGGTCTCTGATATTGATGGGCTGGAAACTTCCAAACGAGGCTATCGCATCTCAGTGGAACTGCCGCGCACCGTGATGATGGAAATCGACTCGGGCACCAGGAATCTGCTATACCGTAAACTTGCTGAACAAATCGGTTACACCGCTGCACGCGTCTTCTACAAGCATTCGGCAGAGGAAGACGCCCAAGGCCCCGGCAAACCCAGCACCGAAGGATAATCCGTTTTGCGCGTGCTTCACCTGATCAATCAAGCTTCAAACCAGGCCTCCGCCCCGACGATGAACCTGGTGGCAACGGCGATGGAAAAAGTCCCTGCTGCACACCATCTGCTACTACTCGGTGGTGCGCCACTCTCCGATGCGGCCACCGCTGCGCAGGTCACCGACTTTCAAACCATGGGGATTCCCGGCGGCCATGCCATTGCAGCCCTGCCGCGCCTTCGACATTGGTTAACCCACAACCCCAAGCCCGATCTGGTTCACTGCTGGTCGGTTGGGACGCTGCTACTTTCGAGCTTGATGTTCCGCAGTACGCCACGTCTGTTGACGCTGACGGTGATGCCCTCCAATCGTGAGATTCACCTGCTTCGCATGCTCACTGCTGAGGCTGGTGACAAACTGGGGATCGTTGCAATCACCAGTGGTATCGCCCGGGCCCTGCTGACCAAGGGGGTCCGCCCTGAGTCCGTGGATGTGCTGCGTCCAGGCATTGACATGGGTTTGGTCAAAGCATCGGATCGTGAGGCTCTGCGTGAGAATTGGGAACTTGCTGGCGATGAGCCATTCGTGGTGATGCTGCTGTCAGACCCTGCAACACAGTCAGATGCTGCGGACGCGTCTTTACTCATGGGCCTGACGAATGTGAGTTTGAATGCGCCCGATCGTCCGGTGCATCTGCTGATTCACCCGGATCAGAAAAACCGCCTGGCTGCCCTGAATCCAATGCGCCCGCTTAACAGTGAGCACTTGATCATCTCCGATGCACGTACCGCAGTCCCCTGGCAGGTTTTGCCCGGTTGTGACGCAGTCATTGCCCTGCAGGATGGTGGTGCAGGTCTGTCACTTCCCTGGGCGATGGCAGCGAACGTGCCAATCATCGGGCATGCCACAGCCGAGATTTGCGAATGGGTTGAAGATCACCACTCCGCGTTACTGGTCGCCCCCGGTCAACCTGCGTTGCGTCATCTTGCAGGCAAGCTCCAAACCGTCCTCACCGACCCACAGCAAACCTACAAACTCCGCGACACCGCTCGCCACGAAGCCTTCAGCTTCTACTCACGCACCCGCTTTGGCAGTGATCTTAAAACAGTCTACGACCAACTGCTTGCTGCCCAACAACTCAACGTCCCCGACATGCCCTCGACAGGTGGTCTGCGATTTACGGGCCGCGCGTGAGTCGGATCAACACACCGACATAATCATGAATCTGAATATCCCCCCAAAGCCGTGACCCTCCCGGGTCACGGGTTGCCTTGATTGCGATGTGTAATGTAAACCAACCCGTGCCGCAGGAGCGACACGGCTTTTGATCAAGTGTTATTTTCTGGAATCGTGATTTTGACAATTTCGGGAACGCAGACTCATACTATCGAAGGTTTGCATTTCGATCACCCAACTGCAAAACCAATACACTTTTCAACCATGTCTTTGTGAGCCGGACCGTG
>JBICHS010000385.1:0-7293 GCA_043101135.1 Phycisphaeraceae bacterium JB051 | reverse complement strand
CAAGCATCGCTATGACTGGTTACTGCACTTTGAAAACCAACCCACCGTCGATGCCAAAAAACAAATCGTCACGTACCAGACCCCCAACGCTAAAATGAAAATCAATTGGCTTAAACCTGCCAGCTTTGATGACATCACGGTGACGGATCAGTTTGACCCACCAGCGCTTTACTGGAAGACCAAGAAGCCGGATAAGGTGAAATTCCCTGACCAATGGCATTTGTCTGCGATCACCCGCGAAGGTCAACAGACCATGCATTACGTCACTGTCATTCAGGTCATGCCTCGGTCTTCAAAGCAAAGTTGGATGCAACTTGCAATGAATCAGAACGTGATCCGCATTGGCAAACAGCGTGTGATTCTGGACAATAGCCGCTGGCAGATTCACCGTGAAAATCAGCAACCCATCGTTATTGATACGCAAAGCAAATAGGAACCGTCCATGCTGACCCATTGGGATTATGTTGTCATTGTTTTTTACTTCCTGTTTGTCGGCTCGCTTGGCTTTGTGTTCCGTCATTTCAACAAGGACTCCACCAACTACTTTGCAGGCGGGCAACGCACCTGCTGGTGGCTGCTTGGCGGGAGTATGTTCATCAGTAACTTCAGCAGCTGGACATTCACCGGCGCTGCTGGCATCGCGTACAAGTACGGCATCCTGATTTTCTACGTCTATCTCATGGACGTGCTCGGCTACATCATCGGGTATCTGTTCTTTGCAACACGCCTGAGACAAATGCGATTAATCACCAATATGGATGGTGTCCGCAGGCGTTATGGCAGGTTCAATGAACAATTCTTCACGTGGTATTCCCTGCTTCAAGGCCCACTGATCGGGGCGGTGTGGCTGTTTAGTTTGTCACTGATTCTCTCGGTCGCTTTTGATATGCCCAAGAACCCGGTGATCATTGCCACGGGGGTAACCGTGTTGATCATGGCGCTGCTGGGTGGCAGTTGGGCGGTGATGGCCAGCGACTTTATTCAGATGCTGCTATTGATGTGTATCTCACTGGTGACAGCGGTGCTGGTGCTGATCAAGATCGGTGGCGTTGGGGCGTTGATCGCTCAGATTCCCGATACGCATTTTCAGATTTTCTTCCCGTTGGGCTCGATCAAGTATGACTGGTTGTTCCTGATCTCCACGGTGATCGGCGGGGTGTTAATGCGTAACAGCATGATGACCGCGGGCAAGTACATCGCTGCCAAAGACAGTAAGCATGCCAAGCGCGCTGCGCTCGTGCCGTTGATTGGATACTCGCTGCTTCCTGCGTTTTGGTTTGTCCCGCCGCTTGCCGTGTTCACGCTCGTGCCGGACTTTGCAGCACAGTATGCCGCGTTTGATAACCCTGAAGAGGCGTCGTACATCGCGGTGGCCTTGAACGTTTTGCCCCAGGGCTTACAGGGCTTACTCATCGTCGGGCTCTTTGCAGCAACGATGTCCTCGATGGACACATCATTTAACAAGACGGCTGGCGTCATCGTCAAGAACGTCTATGCTTCGATCATCCGCCCCAAGGCTTCGGACAAGGAGCAGCTACTTGCAGGTCAAATAGCCACCGTCGGCTGTGGCGTGGCGGTGATCGTGATCGCGCTGGTGCTTGCCAACGTGGGTAAGATTTCGATCTTTGATATGTATCTTTACATCGGCGCGCTGTTTGGTTGTGGCAGTGCGATTGTCTTTCTCATGGGCATGTTCATACGCCGAACCCCTGCGTGGGTGGCATGGAGTTGCACGCTCATCGGTTCTGCGTTGAGTTACAGCTTGTTTGTGCTTTTGCGCGGTGAAACGGCGCAGGCGATGTTACTGCCGACCCTGGAAGATTGGCCGCGATTGCTGTCGGTGTACAACTATATTCTCGTTGCACCATTCTTCATGACCAACATGATCGTTGCTCCAGCTTGTGCGCTGTTTTACCTGTTGAGCATGCGGTTTTACAAGCGTGGCAAGAAGCCTGCATACGACAAACAGGTCGACGAATTGTTTGTTGATATGCAAACCCCCGTGGACTTTGAAAAGGAAGTCGGCGGTGATAATGCCAAACATCAGGCCAGGACGCTGGGCGGGCTGTCCATTGCCTATGGCATCTTCATTCTCACGTTGGTCTTCATCCCCAACCCGATGATCGGCCGCATCGCGATTCTCGCCTGCGCTGCGGTGATGCTCGTGATCGGTTGGGGACTGTGGCGCAGCGGTGGCGCATCGAAAACAGATGGTGTCGCAGCGTAAAACCGCGTTGTTTTGAACAGCTTTAGTCGTGCACCTGGTAGCCTGCGTTCTGATTGCGGATCAGGTCAGATGACTGTGTGAGTTTCTGGTTGTTGATGGTGACGTTTTGAAAATGGACATCAATATCGCTGCGGGTGTCCGACCAATTTTTGATTTTGATGGTTGGGTGCTTGGTGTTGATGTTGATGTTTTTGAAGCGCACATTTTGAATCGTGGAATAGGGCCGACCTTCAAAGTGCTTGGGGATGTTGTTATGCCAACGCTCATGTGTGTTGTTGATACTGATGGCAAAGGGGTGATCCGAAGTGGCTTGTTCGACGGTGATGTTTTCAAACGTGACATTGCGCACCGAGCCACCGCCTGACGGGAAGATGGAGATTTGCCCGCGCACTTGATAGGCACTGGTTTTTGACGTGTGATGAATGACGGTGATGTTGCGGAATGTCGCATTTTCTATGGGTTTACCGATCTCATGCGTGATGCCGATCGGCGTGGCAAGGTCGTTCCAAACCAGGCAGTTTTCAAACACAATGTCACGACAGGGGCCAAAGAGCGTGTCCGCATCAGCAGGAATCGCGCCCCAGAAACTGTCCATCGACTTGATCTCCAGTGAGTCATCCGCATTGTGCACGAAACTGTTGGTGACCTTGATATTTTGACAATTGGTCGTGGCGCAAATGCCATCACTGTTGACATAGAAACTGACGATTCGCAGGTTGTCGATGTTGACATTGCGACAGGCCTGGAGGTTGATGTTCCAGCCACTTGATTCCAGCAGCACGACATCCTTGATGGTGAGATTTTCCAGGTATCGCAGTCGCATGGGGGCAAGGCGTTTTTTGTGTTCAATATTCCCTGCACAGGAGATGATGCCACGGCCGCGCACGGTGACGTTTTTAGCGTTTTGAATCTGGATGGGTAACGCCATGGTCTGCAGTTCAATGCCGTATTTTTTGTATGTACCGCGTGTTTTGGTGGGTTTGCAGAGCAGTACCGCACCGCCTGCCACGTAAAGCGTCTGGTTGCTTTTGACGTCGAGACTTTCAATCTCATGGACACCGGGCCCGAAGTAGATCACGTTCGGATCATTGGGATCGGGGATATCGGTTTGGGGATCTTCCGGCATGTTGGTGAACAGGTGCAGCGCACAGTAACCATCGCCACGCGGGTCGAAGGTGTAGTTGCCGGGCTTGTCGAGTGTGATCGTGACGGTGTTGCCATCGACGATGGGTTTGATGTTTGTTGCCAGTGGTCGGATGACGGGAGTTTTGTCCGGTTGGAGAATCCCGTCTTTGAGTTGAAGTTTGACCTGCACTTTGCCCGAGAAGTCGAAAATTGAAAACGCCAACGGCGAGACCGGGCAGCCGGTGATGAGCTGCTTGGAGTTCTTATCCTGGCGATAGGTGTCGTAGACGAAGACGGGTTTGTTCTGGATGCTCAGAGTGTAATACGGCGAGGCTTTGACGCGCGGGTCTGATGGTGGACTGAAGATGTTAATAAACGTTTTCTCGTTCGCAACGGATAGCTTCACGCAGGACACGAGCAGCAAGCTCAATAACAAACAGGTCGTCTTCAGGTAGTTTCTCATGGACGGTGTCATCAACTTTCCTTGTCACAGGTCAACGAGGCAATAACCGTGATCGCGGAGATCACTGATCGTACGGCCCCCAGTTTTGATGGAACGTGCTAAAACCGACGACAGAGATTTGCTCGTATGGCATTCGCTGAACATGGCCATCAAAAAATGCAACGTTGGCCGAGTCACCGGGATGTCGGTATGCCATGGCATTATTGAGCAGTGTCGATTCGTCGATGTAGTCAATCGAATCCAGTTGCGTCAGGTTGCCTGAGACGGCATCGGCAAAGAAGAGTTTCTCTGCGGGTTTGATGATTAACGTGTCTCGTAGTGCCCGCATTTTCAAGTTGGGATAGTTGCTTGCTGCGGCTTTGCTCGCCGCTTTGCCGGAGTTGAGCATGATCGATTGGCCATAGGTGTAATTCATGCGTGTGTAGCCATCGGCATTGACAGCGCCTTGAGCGTACATTGCATTGGGGCAGACGCTTGAGAGTGGTGCTGAATACCATTTGTCGCCTGAAATCGCCATGGTGAAATTCATGGCCTGTCGAAAGCCGATGATGTTAAACCATTCAACCTGCGCGTTATCCCCTGTTTGCCCATTGGTGATCAGGCCGTTGCCTTCACCCCATGCGCGGTTGGGGACTTGCCAGCCATGATTATCACCGGCATAGATGGCGTTGGCCGTGCCGAAGCCTTTGAGGTTTGTGGCACACTGTATGGCTTGGGCCGTCTTTCTCGCTGATGCCAGGGCAGGTAGGAGAATGGAAATCAAAAGCGCAACAATCGAAATGACCACCAATAGTTCGATCAGTGTAAAGGCTGCTTTGTCGTGCGACTCATGGGTTGGTTTTCGGCTCTTGAGCATGTCGGTATTTCCTGTTGAAGTTTACATTTCACAAACGGATTGACGTTGAATGAGATGGCTTTCCAGTAAGACCTGCTGTGGGGTGAAACGGTTGTCAGCAATGTGCTTCATCAGCAGGTTCACCGCTTCGCTGCCGATTTGTCGCAACGGTTGACGCAGCGCGGTCTGCGGCGGGGACATGAAAGCGGAAATCTCCGGCAGTTCCATACCCACGACCGAGATGTCCTTGCCGATGACCATGCCCAGTGTGTTTTGAATGTGATGCGTTGCCTGGAAGACGATGTCCTCGCTGGCAAGGAACAACGCGCTGGGCTTGCGACTCACTGCACGCGAAAGCTGATCAGACAGCGATTCGTGTTCGTCGATTCGCAGGCTCATCTGCAGATGTTCGTCCGGATCGATGCCCTGCTTTTGCATCTGTTCACGCAACCCCGCGACCCGCTGCTCAAAGCCCCAACTCTTGGACTCGGTGGCAATGCAGATGTCCCGATGCCCATGGGAAAGCAGATGCTCAGCGACCGCCGCCGCACCGGCTTTCTGATCTGTACCCACGACGGAAAATTCGTCCAGGTCCAGGCGATTGATGAACACCACCGGTACCTTGCCCAGCTGTTCGTGGAGCTTCTGGATCGTGCTGTCCGACCACGCCATCGCCAGCACGCCGTCCACGAATCGGTTGCCCAGGTTTGCTGCGTTGTGTTCGGTGTACAGTTCGACGGAGACGTCATGCTCAGCCAATGCTTCGATCATCGGCGACATCAGATGTGAGACATACCCGCCATAAGGCATTGCTCCCACACGGTCGGTGACCACGGCCACGGTGAGATTACGGGCTGACATTCGCGGCTTGAAATTCGCTGCACGGGCGGCTTCAAGCACCCGTTGACGGGTCGCATCAGCCACGCGACCCCGTTGATTGAGCACGCGACTGACCGTCCCCACGGAGACGCCGGTCTGCTGAGCGAGATCGTAAATACTGTTGCATGTTTGAGTTGTCATGGTTTTTGGTTTGCCAATTCCATATATGGAACTAAGTTACGCAATTTTGCGCAACAGTTACACAAACTGTAGGCGCGCTTAATTGCTCAGTCAAACTGATGTTCATGGTTGTTGATCAAATCAGGGGGGAAGTTCATTGGAGGTTCATCTAGGGTAAAGTGATGAAGCTGTTGATGTTCGCGGTGCGTTGATCGAAGATTCAAACGATCTTGCCCCAAAGCTGCGATCCTCCCGGGGCACGGGTTGCCTTGTGTGCTCATTTTAAGGTGTTCAATCGTATGTTTATGACCGTCATTCCCGCGCAGGCGGGAATCCAGTGGCATACAGTTGACGCTTGCAGATTCCACTGGACTCCCGTCTGCACGGGAGTGACGAGGCGGTCAATATGTGTGGCATCGTGGGCCCGTTGAGTAACAATCATGCGATTGCTGCAACGTTGAACCATGTCAGCCGCAGCGACACGGCTTTTGATGTGAATCCGTGATCCATTTCGACAAACAAAAAACGGACGCCCGTGGTTGAGCGTCCGTTGGTGTTGTTTGGATGGTGTGTCGGTTCAATTAATCGATGATGACCGCTTTTTGTTCCTTGGCAGACTTGTAGACGGCATCGGTGATCTTCTGCATCAGCAGGCCGTTCTCCAGCGAGGTGCGTGGGGTTGAGCCGGTTCGGATGGCGTTGGCAAAGTCGATGGCCGGGCCGCCGTGGTTGATGCCGTCGTCGACCTCTTCGCTAAAGAGCGTTTCGGTGGTGAGCTTGCCATCGGGGTTGGCCTTGTCGAAGAAGATTTCGGTGGGGCCTTCCTGCCAATGGGTCAGTTGCAGTCGCAGCGAACCCTTGTCGCCGATGATCTGCCAGGTGGTCTGTGCTTCGAGGGCGACATACTCGGCACGTTCAATATTGATGACCGCGCCGCCTTCACACTGGATCAATGCAACCGCATGCGTCTCGGCATCGGATGTCTCATGCACACGCATCGGCAAATGTGCAGGGCACTGCCAGGTCTGCGCCAGCACCGTCTTGGGCTTGAGTGTCCAACCGGTTAAGCCGAGCATGTAGTCCAGATCGTAACAGCCCCAGTTCACGAAAATGCCCCCACCGTTGTACTCGTGACTCACCCGCCAGATCGGTGGCTCACTGTCACGCGGCCCCGGGTCGCCACCGATACCACGAATGTGGATCACACGAATTTCACCGAGATTGCCATCAGCAATGAACTGCTTGATTTTCTCAAGGAATGGGAACGTGCGGTAGCGACTCGAACACACGGCAACCACCAGATCACCGCGGTTATCAATCAGTTCCTGCACTTCGGCTTCGCAACGAGCCACCGGCTTTTCGGTGAGTAAATGCTTCCCGGCTTTGAGCACCGACACCGCGAACTTCGCTCGAAGATTGGCGGGCAATGCCAGGATCACACCTTCGACCTGATCGTCATTGAGCACAGCGTCAAGATCATTGACGATCTTCTTGGCACCATGTTCCTTGCCCACTTTCTGAGCCTGCTCGTCATTGACATCACAGACAGCTTCAAGCGTGATGTTCTCGGCCTTGGCACACCATTGAGCGTGAAGGTTGCCAATCACGCCACATCCGACAATTGCGATCCGAACCGGTTGCATG
>JBICHS010000384.1:0-4674 GCA_043101135.1 Phycisphaeraceae bacterium JB051 | reverse complement strand
CAGGTCTTTTTCCTTGGGCATGGGGGTGAACTTGTCGATGAAGGTTGCCTTGGTATCGGTGCGACTGGACTTGATGGAAAGGCGGATGCGATAGATGCTGCCGGTCTTCTGATAGCCGACATAAAACAGGCCGCCTTCGGGGTCGGTCGGATCAGGGACAAACGCGATGGCTTCGATACCTTCGTTACCAGCGTTGGGCATGATGCTGCTTAAGTCGAATTGTCGGGTGTACTGCTTGGTGACGATGTTGTATTCGATGACGGTGTTGGGACGTTCGGTGCCGATGTAGACAAAGTCGGTTGCCGGGTCTGCAATGGTGACCGCTTCAAAGTCGGTTTTGACATTGATGCGAAAGAAGGTGTTCTCCGCGTCACTGCCATCGAGGTTCATGGTGGTGGTATCACCATCATCCCCGACGATGACGAGTTTTTTGAGTCTTGGATGCCAGGTCAAACCACTGGGTTCAAAGCCTTCGCGCAGTTGGCCCACGGGCTTTTGACGGGCAAGGTGATGGGGTTTGGGCTTTTTGGGGAATCGCAAAACCGTCTCCTGAGCAAGCAGCGAAAACGTGCAGAGCAATGTTACCAGAATGCCAATGATCCATTTTGTGTTGGCGGTGTTCATCGCAACATGCTGGCGAATTGTGAGCTTTGAGACAAGTTTAGAAATTGGTTAGCGTTTTTCCACGTCTTAAACAAACACGCTGACAGATTCTTGCGATATCATGATCAGTGAAAGGATGTGTTGATGAAATATCAGTGGATCATCATCGGTTTGTTTAGCTGTTCGTTGTCGCTTGTCGGATGTCAGGGGGGAGGCATGGGTGACACACAGGTCATCACGATGCCCGGGGCTGAAATCAGGACGGTGAATCAGGGCTATGCGCTGATTTACGATACGATCAAACAGGAGTCGCAGGTCGACAAGATTTTGATCCTCAAGGGCCCGTCTGAAGATGTCTCAAACGTGCTCAAAGCCATTGCCAAGTTGTCCAGCAATGCCAAAGCCAAAATTGAGGAATTCGACAAGGCTGACGCTTCATTGAGCTTGAAAAAAGATGGCATCCCCAAGGCCGAATCACTGACGCGTGAAGCGATCAGCAGCTCGACAACCAAACGGATTCTCTTCTCATCCAGCAAGGCGTTTGAGTTTAATATTCTCCTTGCCCAACATCAGGCGTTGGATTACATCTCCAGTATGGCCAAGATGCTTTCTGAGCAGGATCGTAACGAGACGCGCAAGCAATACATGGCTGAACTTGCAGAGGACACCAAGGCATTGCACGAACGCGTGCTTAAGCTGATGCGCGATGCGTATATGGATTAACGCAAGTTTTTGAGCATCAAATTTAAGGCAACCCGTGCCACGGGAGTGGCACGGCTTTGGTGGGGATCAGGGATGAAGCGCGTAAAGTTTGTTGATCCAATCTCGGCAGGGTTTGGCCCACTGTTCATTAAATCCAAAACCGTGTCCCTTGCCTGAGAGCAACATCAACTCGGCATCGACGCCTTTGGCTTTGAGTGCGTCACGGTAGACTTCGCTGTTTTTCACGATCACGCCCGTGTCTTTATCGCCATGAATCAGGAACGCGGGAGGCGTGCTGACGGTGACCTGTTTTTCAGGTGACAGGAGCATGCGCATTTTCATGTCCTTGTGATCGCCGACCAGATTGCTGATCGCGCCGCGATAGGCATAGTCTTCAATGAGTGTGATCACCGGGTAACACAGCACCGAAAAATCAGGCTTGGCAGCGAGTTTGTCAATCGCATCAACGGGGCTGTGCATGTCTTTGTTGCCCAGCGTGCTCAAGGTCGCAGCCAAGTGACCACCCGCGGAAAAGCCCATGACGCCAACGCGATTGGGATTGATGTTGTACTGCTTAGCCATGTGTCGAATTTGACGCATCCCGCGCTGTGCATCAAGTAATGGGACCGGGTGTTTGTAGGGTTTACAGCGGTACTTGAGCACAAACGCTGCAACACCTTGCTCGCTGAACCACTGGCCGACCTTATGGCCTTCATGATTCATACACACCGTGCTGTACCCACCACCGGGCAGGATCAGAATCGCCGGTGTCTTGCCTGTTGAATTTTTCGCAGGATAGATTGTCAGCGTGGGCGTGTGGATGTTGATCAATCCCCAGCGATCCCATTTTTCTTCCTTTTGATCTACAGACGGCTTTTGCAACGGTACCTCACCCGTCGGCCATAGTTCCATCACCTTCGCATCCGCAGGGCGGCGTTCCTGAGCATTGAGATTGGCGAATAAACCAATACATGTGATCGTCATCAGCACGATGAAACAAACAAGAAGACTGTTGGGCAACATTGCATACTCCAGGCATTGTGTGTGAATTGAATATGTTAATGAAAATCGGGATACAACGTCTTTTAATGCCTTTGATTTTGCTCAAGTTTGAATGATTTTGCCGAAAGGTAAAAGAGTCACTTTGAATCACCACCATTGAGGAATTGTTGTCATGTCGGAAGCAGAATTCAGCGTTCCAATGAACAAGAAAACGGTCCCGGTCTTCATTGCATTGATATTGTTGGTTGGCGGGTTTGTCTATTATCAGAATCACAAACCGCGCGAAGTCAATGAGCATTTAAAAGCGTTGATCACCAAAGAGATTCAAGTTCAATATGATGCAGCGTTGCTTGCTTACACGCAGAAAAACAAAAGTTCGCTAACTTCTGAGCAATTTCAGAATGCTCGCCAGAAGACCGATTTGACCGGGCGTGTAACCTATCCTCAAGCAGTATTGAAGCATCACCCGACGCGAACCGGGGCCTATCTGTTGGATGTTGATATTCTCATTGATGGCAAAAAGCCCGAGTTTTATCCCGCGCATAAACGATTCACCGTCAAACGCCATAGCCAGACCCGTTGGGAAATTCTGCCGTACTAGAGCCTGACGCAACGTGACTGTTGGTCAAGCACATGTTGATGGCTTTATCGATTCTGGCTTTTGTGGGTTAAAGCCTGTTGATGCAGGTTGCGACACAGAGACAGTGAGTTGTTTAAGGCGAATTTTCTCTAACAGCAGCACGTTCTTTGCCACGTTCAAGTCGCTCTTTGGATTCGACCTGATCCATTGAATCGGCTTGCGGGGTGTTGGTTTGCTGGCCATCCAGATGCAAGGTGACAAGAATGGTGAAGTGATCCGAGCCGGGCAGGTAAAGGCGTTGGAGCTTCTGGAGTTTGAATTCGGGAGAGATGAAAACATGATCCAGTGGGTAACGCATGAGCACGTGTTGAGCGTGATAGGAATTAAGTAGACGCCTGCCGATACGTGGGTCTTTCAAGCCACTTAGTCGTTTGAATAAACGCGTGGTATGCGACCATGCCACATCATTAAAATCGCCCGCGACGACCCAGTGTTCGTGGGGGGACTTTGCCACGGCTTTTGCAACCATGACCAATTCCGCATCACGAATCCAACTGTCATAGCGCGGGCTCAGTGCATCATTGTTGTTGTTGTTGTTGTTGTTGTTGTTGTTGTTGTTGTTGTTGTTGTTGTTGTTGTCAGATGTATCGGTGACACGTTCCTCATCGGGAACGATCAGGCCAGGCGGGGTTGGGTGTAAGCCGATGTATTTGATTTTACGCCCATCGGGAAGGTGCAAATCCGCGAAAATGCTTGCACGATTTTTTGAGATCAGGTGTTTTACTTCAGGCTTATCCAACTCCCATTTCGACCACAATGCCAGGCCAAGGCCATTGTCACGGATCGCCTGACACTGATGGGGATAATCTGACTTCACTTCCGAGAGTGCGCTTTCCCATGGCTCATTGATTTCGATACGTAGCAGCAGATCCACATCCAACGACCGGATTTTTTCAACAGCCTGTGGAATGGTCGGGTTGTCATACATGAGATTGACGATGGCCAGTTTGAGGCCGGGGCTCGAATCTGGCGTTGCATCAGCGACATCACATGGCCAGAGGAACGTGAAGGGCAAAATGCGCATCAGCAACATCCCGCAGCTCAATACGGTGATCGCCACGTTGATGATGACGGCCTGCCCCCAACCATCTCCTAGCCCCATGCCGATGAGCAGTACCAGTTCAATGCCAGCGATACCCAGGAATTGAGATTTGGGAAAATCCCAAAGCCGAACCCACCACTTGCCCGTGGGGATCAGTGGCATGAGGACCGATGTAATGAGAAGCAATGACATTCCCCAAGTGAGCCATTGCAAAGCGAGTAAAAGCCAACTAGCCATGCCAACAGCATAGCAAATGATCTGGGGGTGGTTGATCAGGATTCAATGACGCGATGTCAGACGAGTCCCATTAAGATCGCGTGCATGATTGAGCACCGCCTGTCAGGACATGATGCAAGGATTGAATAAAAGCTTGCCTATGTCGTATTTTTACAGCATGCTACTGATCTATGTTAAGCACCGGGTGTCAACCCGGTGCCCGATACGTAACCGATCTTCAAACGGGCACCAGATTCACATCTGGTGCTCATCTCCTAACACCGATTCATAACAAGCCATGCATGATGTCCGTCAATGCGGTGCAGGTTGAAGACTCATCAAAGCGCCTGCACCAGCTTGGCATTCGACGCTCAAACATCACAACACAACGCACGCGTTTTTACCCAGACGTTATTTGCATGGCAGTTACTGAGCCACCGTAGCGGGGTGATCAATCGGGTGTTTGGCA
>JBICHS010000383.1:0-10164 GCA_043101135.1 Phycisphaeraceae bacterium JB051 | reverse complement strand
CGTCCAGGTCGTTGGTCGGTTCGTCGAGGAGGATGACATTGGCACCGGCTTTGAGCATGCGGGCTAAATGCACGCGGTTTCGCTGCCCACCGGAGAGCGTGCCGACCGGTTGTTGTTGGTCACTGCCGGTGAAGCTGAAGCTTGCAGCGTAGGCTCGGGCGTTGACATCCTGATTGCCCAGACGGAACGTTTCCTGGCCATCGGCAATGACGGACCAGACTGGCTCCTTGTCATCCATTGCGTCACGGGACTGTTCGACGTAGGCCAGTTTAACGCTATCAGCAATGCGCATTTCGCCACCATCGGGTTGTTCTTCGCCGGTGATGATTCGGAAGAGTGTGGTCTTACCTGCACCGTTGGCACCGATGATCCCGACGATGCCGTTGGGGGGCAGCTTGAAGGAAAGGTCTTCGAAGATGATGCGGTCGCCATAGGTCTTGGTGAGGCCGTTGGCTTCGATGACCAATTCGCCAAGACGTGGACCATCGGGGATGAAAATTTCGACATCCTTGGCGCGGCGTTCGGCATTTTCCTTGACCATTTTTTCGTATGCCGCCAAACGCGATTTACTCTTGGATTGACGGGCTTGCGGGGATTGGCGGACCCATTCCAATTCGTGTTTGAGGGCTTTTTGGCGAAGTGATTCCTGCTTTTCTTCGACCTTGAGTCGGCTGGATTTTTGTTCGAGCCAACTGGTGTAATTACCTTTCCACGGGATGCCGTGACCGCGGTCGAGTTCGAGAATCCAGCCTGCGACATTGTCCAGGAAATAGCGGTCGTGGGTGACTGCGATGACGGTGCCTTCGTAGCGTTGAAGGTGTTGTTCCAACCAGCCTACGGACTCAGCGTCAAGGTGGTTGGTCGGTTCGTCGAGCAGGAGAATGTCAGGCTGTTCGAGTAGCAGTTTGCATAAGGCAACACGACGTTTCTCACCGCCGGAGAGTTTTTCAATCGGCGTATCAGCAGGGGGGCAACGCAGCGCATCCATTGCCTGTTCGAGTTGGCTGTCAATGTCCCATGCGTTGCGTGCATCGATTTGATCCTGAAGCTTGCCCTGATCATCAAGCAGCTTCATCATTTCGTCATCATCCATCGGCTCAGCCAGTTTGTCGGAGATCGCGTTGAACTTATCGAGGATGTCCATGGTTTCCTGCACACCACGGCGCACATCGTCGATCACCGTGGGACCCTCAAGCTGCGGTTCCTGAGGGAGCAGACCGATGGTGTAGCCGGGGGTGACCTGCGTCTGGCCGTCGAAGTTTTTGTCTTCGCCTGCGAGGATGCGCAGCAGTGACGATTTACCCGAACCGTTGAGCCCGAGCACGCCGATTTTCGCACCATAAAAATAGGACAGGCTGATGTCCTTGAGGACGGTTTTCTTTTCGTACGTCTTGGAGACGTCGATCATGGAGTAGATAATTTTGTTGGGTGTGTCTTTTGCCATAGGGCAGGTATTATCGCGACTTTGTGCGATTTGTCACATGGGTACTCAAGGTTTGGGATTCGGAGGGTTGCGGTATTGCAGGGAGATTCAGGGGATAGACGCGTCGGGTGTGATTTGTGGCGGGTGTTGCTTGGAAGTTGGCAATGGTGCATCCAAGTCATTCTGATCTGGCGATGTGGTATTCGTCTGCGTTGGGATGATCGTATCAGCACGTTTTGCAATCACGATCCCAAAGTGATCTTCAGGATTAAATGGCGGTGCACCGTAGCGTTGCATCGGGCGATACGCTGCCGTAATCCAATTCCAGATTTCCTTGGCATGATCTTTGCCGAACCAACCGGCGTCGTAGGAATTATTGCTGTTGTGAGCTAAAAGTATCCATGTCGGCTTGGCGTTGGCAAGGTCATTGAGCATGGCCTGTTCGCTATACAAAGTGATGGGAGCAGGTGTGAATTGGCCATATCGGCTGGGGGATTGAAGGCGTGTGAGATAGTTGATCATCTGGCCTTCGGGCAACACCACGAGCGTGTCGGTCGGGTCGGCGTGTTGTTGAAGATACTTGATGCCCATGTTGAGAATCTGTGCGCGGGCGCTGTACTTGAACTGATCATGACCTTGCCCGATGGTGCGGGTTTTATATTCATACCAGCCTGAACAAAGTGTCAGATAGCCGTAGACCACAATCAACCAGACGACCAGAAGACCGCTACGGGTGAGTTTAAGACGCGTGGCAAAGGCCGGCAGACGCCGTGGCAGGACCTCAAACACAACAACCGTCAGAACCACCGCAGCAGGCACACTCAGTGCAAACCCGTAATGCCAGATGCGTGCGTTGAAGATGATTTTGAACATCATCAATAGTGCCAGCAAAGCAAAGATCAACAGGCGTTGATGCTTGATTAAAAGAGTGGCTTCTTTGCGGTTTTTAAAGCACTGCCACGCTGTGATCCCCAGTACCACGCTCATCAACCAAGGCCAGGGTAAAGCCATGCGTTGCCACAGCCATAACCATTGCTTGGGATGTTGAGCGAGGATGGCCATCGGGATGATCAAGTTGATCACAGCAAGCATGGTGAACGACAACAATCGCCAAAGCCAACCGCGCTTCCATGTCGCACACAACGCCAGCCATGGGCCGATTGCTAAAAGGTAAATCAACAGGACGATGACTGTTTCTTTGAGTTGTCTGGGCAGGTCATCAGTTCCCATGCATTGCTTGAAGTAGGCCATGGTGGTGTGTTTGACATTGCCAACATAATTCCAGGTTCCCATCGTGCCCAGAAACGCCGTTTTTGCGGGCATGGCCGTGCTCAGTAGCAGCCATGAAATCACCGCTGGTATGAGTAAGCCAGCCAGTAGAACCGCACATTGCATCAACCAGGGTTTGAAGCGGATGCGACCCAGCAATAAGTTCCCGACACCACCGACAACGACCGTCCCGAAGCAGGCTGCAAAGACTTCCATCTTGGTCAGGAACACCAGGCCAGCAAGCAGGCCGATGATCAGCGAACGAATCAAGGTTGGTTTTTCAAGCCAGTAGCCTAGTTGCCAGATGGTCAGCAGTGACAGGGCAATGCCGTGTGTCAGTTCATGTGAATAGGGACACATCCAGTTAAAATTACTCACCGCCGAGTATTGGTTAAAGCCCATGAGCAGGACGACTGTCAGGCTGCTGATGGTTGCGGTCATCGGGCCTGCAATGTGACGCACCATGCGATACAAAAGCCCGACGGTCAACGTGAAGATCACCACGTTCGTAAAGATCAAAGTGCGTAAGCTCACACCAAAGAGCATGAAAACCAGGGCATTGAAATACTGCGACAACGGGCCATTGAATAATGCCATGTCCCGGTAAAGCACCTGTCCCTGCGTGATTTGCCAGGGGGTGTAAAGTTCGCGGCCAAAGTCCGTGATCGGCTCACACCAGCAAAGCCAACTCCACCATGTCATCCCCACAATCGTGAGAAGAGTCAGGATCAAGCCCGGTAGATCGACCCGCCATTGAAGCGGGGGGCTAAGCTGTGGTGTGGGCTGCATGGTCTGCATCAGGTCATTATGTTCACCCGGTGATCATCTGGCAATCGTCCTGTTCTTGAATGTAGACACAGCGTTGTGTTCGCATCCGCTCCTTCTGCAACGTCCTGATCCTTGCAATTCGGACAAAGTTGTTTTGAGTTGGAAGCCGGCCAACTTTTGACTGATCTGCAGGGATCAGCATAATTAGCCTTTCTGTGAACTGTGAAACACTCAATTAACCCGTGAGAGCTCATAACATGCCCATCACCATCGACAGCAAAGACTTCCCGATTGATCTGACCCAATTCCGCCGCATGGCATTGGATCCGAAGGTGACCAAGCTCAGCGATGAGCAGTTGGCGGATCTGAAATTCAACATTCAACTCTGCCGTGACGCGATTGTCTTCTTCACCGCCATGGCAGACGGCAAGGGGCTCGGCGGTCACACCGGTGGCCCGTTTGATACGGTTCCTGAAACGCTCATCAGCTACGCGTTCATTGAGCACGCCCGTCAGTCCGGCGATGACAACATCGTGCCGATCTTCTTTGATGAAGCCGGTCACCGTGTTGCCACGCAGTATCTCATGGCCGTGCTCGAAGGCGATATGCCTGCCGAGAAGCTCAAGCATTACCGCGAATATCTCTCGCATCTGCCCGGTCACCCCGAAAAGGGCTTTACCCCCGGCGTGAAGTTTTCGTCAGGTCGCCTCGGTCATATGTGGCCGATGGTCAACGGCGTTGCAATGGGCAATCCCGGCAAGGTGACCTTCATGCTCGGTTCCGACGGCTCGCAGATGGAAGGTAACGATGCTGAAGCAGCGCGTCTCTGCGTGGCTCAGAATCTCAACGTCAAGCTCATGCTCGATGACAACGACGTGACCATTGCCGATCACCCGTCCAACTACATGCCCGGTTACGACCTTGCCAAGACACTGGCTGGGCACGGCCTGCGTGTTTGTGTCGGTGACGGTGAAGATCTCAAGAGCTTGTACACCCGCATGGCAACGGCTTTCACCTTTGAAGGTCCGGTCGCCATGATCAATAAACGCCCGATGTGCCCCGGCATTGAAGGCCTGCAAGGCTCCTGTCATGGTCACGACGTGATCAAGGTTGCCACCGCCATTGCGTATCTTGAAAAGCAAGGTCGCAGCGAAGCAGTCAGTGAACTTCAAAACCTAGAAAAGGGCCCCAAGGCTCCGACTTACAAGGGCTCCACCGGTTCAGGCAAGAACCGCTCGGCCTTCGGTAAAGTGGTCAACGGCATTCTCGAAAAGATGACCCCCGAACAACGCCTGGCCTCCGTCAAAGTCTTTGACTGTGACCTCGAAGGCTCCTGCGGTTTGGATGCGATCCACAAGGCCTATCCCGAAATTTTCGTTTCGGCTGGCATCATGGAACGTGGCAACTTCTCCGCTGCCGCCGGCTTTGGTTTTGAAGACGGCAAGCAGGGCATCTTCGGCACGTTCTCTGCCTTCCTGGAAATGATCATCTCCGAAGCCACCATGGCACGTCTCAACGGTGCCAACGTTCTCTCGCACTTCAGCCACGCAGGCTGTGATGACATGGCGGACAACACCTGTCACTTCGGCATCAACAACCTCTTCGCAGCCAACGGTCTTCCCGACGAAGGCAAGGACACCACCCGTGTCTACTTCCCCGCTGATCAACACCAATTCGCCAAGTGTGTCACCAAAATCTTCGGCGACCCCGGCCTGCGTTTTGTCTTCTCAACCCGTAGTGCGGTTCCCGATATCCTTGATGACAACGACAACCTGCTCTTTGGTGATGGCTATGAATTTGAGGTCGGCAAAGATGATGTCGTCCGCGAAGGCACCGCTGGCTACGTCGTGAGTTTCGGTGATACGCTCTACCGTGCACTCGATGCAGTCATCAGCCTCAAGGAAGCGGGCATCGACGTGGGCCTGATCAACAAGACCACGCTCAACGTCATGGATGAAACCATGATGGCCAAGCTTGCCCAAGCACCAGCAGTCCTCGTCGCTGAGTCCTTCAACGTCAATACCGGCCTGGGCTGCAAGTTCGGCACCGAACTGCTTAAACGCGGCTTCACCGGCAAGTACAACAACATCGGCATCAACAAAGAAGGCTCCGGCGGTCTCTGGCAGCAACACGGCTACCAAGGCATCGACACCGACGGCATCCAGGCAAGCTTCAAAGCCCTCATCGGTTAACCAAACTCGCCATGTGATACCGCTTGCACATTAAAGCCCTGGGACTTTAGTCCCAGGGGTTGCCTTGAAAAACCGATCCCCAAATTGCAAATTTAGCGAATTCACAACAGGCTGCCCATCTCGGCAGCCTGTTGTCATATCATGACGAACTGAACCTGATGCGCGTTACAATACCGGTTCGCTTTGTTGTTGTTTAAGGTGTTTAAAACCATGTCCGACAAACCCATTGATTGGGAAATCAAAGACTCCTTTGCCACGCAGGATCAAGCACAACCCGCGGACGGTGCTGCTGTCTCGGACGGGGAATTACCCCTATGGGAAAAACTCAGCATCACGCACATCAATCGACTCCCGCCGCATGCGCCCAATCGACTTTACGCAACCCGCGAAGATGCCGTTGCCCGTAAACACAACTTTGCTCATTGCCAATCACTCAACGGCCAGTGGCAGTTTCACGTTGCACCCATCCCGCAACAGGTGCCGACGGACTTTGAGAAACCAGACTTTGATGACAGTCAATGGTCACCCATCACCGTCCCCGGACACTGGGAATTGCAGGGCTTTGGTCAACCCATTTACACCAACATCATTTACCCCTTCGCGCCCAACCCACCGCACGTCCCCGCGGATGACAATCCCACCGGCTGTTACCGCCGGACATTCACCGTGGACGAAACCTGGAAGGGCCGCAAACTCATCCTCTGCTTCGAAGGCGTGGACAGCGCCTTTGAGCTTTTCCTCAACGGCAAGTTCATCGGCTACTCCACCGGCTCGCGCATGCCCGCGGAGTTCGATATCACCAATGACGTGATCGATGGCCAAAACCAACTCGCCGTCAAAGTTTATCGCTGGTCCGTGGGCACCTATCTCGAAGATCAGGATCAATGGTGGCTCTCGGGCATCTTCCGCGAAGTCTACATTCATGCCTTGCCCCAAACGCATATCACCGATGTGAAGATCACTACCGACATTGATAGGCGAAGCGGCAATGCAGACATCCACGTGCAAACCGACTTAAACCAAACCGTGCACATGCAACTGCTCGATCCCGCTGGCAACGTCCTCGGTGAATCAGCATCGGATGGCAAGGAAACCTTCACACTCACCAACCCAAGCTTGTGGACCGCCGAAACCCCGACGCTTTACACCTTGCTGCTTTGGCTCACCGATGAGCAGGGCGATGCTACGGGTTATCTGTCCTATCGCGTAGGCATCCGCGATGTGAAAGTTCAAGACGGTCAGCTTTTCGTCAATCAAAAAGCCATCAAGCTCCGCGGCGTGAATCGGCATGAGTCGCACCCACGCAAGGGCCGTGCGATCGACGAAGCGGACATGCTCCAGGATATTCACCTGCTTAAGCAGCACAACATCAACGCGGTCCGCCTAAGTCATTACCCCAATCAATGGCGATGGTACGAACTGGCTGACGAATACGGCCTGTACCTCATCGACGAAGCAGACCTCGAAACCCATGGTTTACAAGATAAGCTCTCCACCGATCCGGCGTGGGAACAAGCTTACCTTGAACGCATGCAACGCATGGTCCTGCGCACCCGCAATCATGCATCCATTATCGCATGGTCAATGGGTAACGAATCAGGCATGGGCATCAACTTTGAAAAATGTGCTCAGTGGATTCGCGATGCCGATCCGTCGCGCCCGATCAATTATTACCATGCCATGTCGCATCCTTGCGTGGACTGGGTTGGCCAACACTACACGCGTCTCGATCAAGTCCGCGACGGTTTGAATCAGCAAGACATCAACGGCCGCCCGATTTTGCTCGAAGAATATGCGCACACCATGGGCAATTCGCTGGGTAATCTCAAGGAATACTGGGACCTCATCGACTCCGAACCTCGGCTCATCGGCGGGTTTATCTGGGAGTGGTGCGATCACGGCATTCTCCGTAAGGACGAATACGGCAACGAAGTCTACAGCTACGGCGGGGACTTTGGCGATACCCCCAACGATGGCACATTTTGCATCGACGGTCTGGTCTTCCCCGACCGCACACTCAAACCCGCAATGACGGAAGTGGCCAAGGTGTTCCAACCTGCTGCGATGTCATTGGACATCAATACGCAACAACTCAAACTCACCAACAAACGTTTCCACGCAACGCTTGATGAACTGGCGATGAAGTGGTCGCTACTCATTGATGGCAAGATTCTCAATCAAGGCGTTTGCGACATCCCCACGATTCAAGCCCAGGAAACTGCAACGCTCCAACTCCCCACGGATATGTTTGTCAACGTCTCAGCAGTCGAGCGTGTATTGACTTTAAGCCTTGTTTTAAAGGTAAAAACATCGTGGGCGGATGCGGGTTTTGAAGTGGCTTGGGAGCAGTTTGCTTTGCCGACCTTGCCGGTGGAATCACGGATTCAGCCGACGGCTAAGTCCGTGCATGTGGTCAAAGACACTCAAAATCTTGCAGTAAGTAACGGCTCTTTGCGCTATGACTGGCAGCGATCCGAAGCGACCATGACGGTGAAGGATCGCATGCTACAGGGGCCGGAGCTCAATGTGTTCCGTGCGTACTTGGACAACGATGACGCCTTTAGCAAGGATTGGGATGCTGCCGAATTGCCGAAACTTTCGCGTAAGGTGATCCAATGCGAGGTGGCTCATTTTGACGAAACGCATGCCAGTGTGATCACGCAGACGCATCTGTGTAACGCCAAGCGTGAGCCCGTTGTTGGCAGCTTGATCAAGCACACGGTCATGGCTGACGGTTGGTTGATGCTTGAGCAGACGGTGACACCTTCGGAGGGCTTGCCGACTTTGCCGCGTGTGGGGATGACGATGCGTTTACCTATCGAACTGGATCAGGTTTCATGGTATGGCAAGGGACCGGTCGAAACCTTCTGTGATCGCAACACTGGTGCGAAGGTCGGGTATTGGCAGGCAGTATTGGATGACCTTTACACCCCATACATCCACCCACAGGAGACCGGTTTGCGGACGGATGTCCGTTGGGTTTCGCTGTGTGATACGGATGGCAAAGGTTGGCTCATCGTCGGTGATCCCATGCTTCAATTTACGGCACGCCGATACACCAGTCATGACCTGCATGCCGCCAAGCATCAGGAAGATTTGACCAGGCAAGACTTCATTGAATTGGCCATCGACTATAAGCAGGCGGGAACGGGTAATACTTCGCTTCGAGCTGAACGATTGGAGCCTTATCTTGTGGATCTTGATGAGCCGTTAACCTGGCGATGCTTACTAAAACCCCTTGATTCAAGGGATATTGATTGTGTCTCGCTATGGCATGATGCACAGCGGTTACGCAACTGAGATCGTTTTGATTTGCATCTTCGATGCAACAGCAATACGCAGTATTGCAGCTATTACACAACTATCGAATGATCGAGATATAACGAAAAACACCAGCCCGAATTGAGCTGGTGTTTTTATATTTTTTGTTGTGATGTTTGCGATCAATCCATGCGATAGAAATTCTTGGGATTGTAGATCATGTAAGCATCCATCGGTTCAAGCGGGGGGAGTTTGCAGTAGGTCTGTCCCTTGTCGTCCTCCATGAACAGGCGGTAATACCAGGGCATGGGCGGATCACCTTGCGGGCGCTTGCGCATCGACTCTTCGCGGAGTTCGTGGACGATGGTGTTGACCCATTTGAGCTTGACTGCCTGGTCTGCAAATTCGTCCCAGTCACCGGTTTTACGGTGGTTGTACATCTGCTGTTTGAATTCTTCGATGCTCAGGCCCATCTTGGCAGCAACGGGTTGGGCAAGACGGCGTTCCCATTCCTTCATGGTGCGGACGGTTTGTTCGATGTCGGTCATGTTGCCATACACGCCTGCTGACATCTGGTGGTGCATGATGATGGCATTGGGATAGGCATAGGAGTGATCGGCAAGGGTGGTGATCACAGCTGCCATGGAAGCTGCAAAGCTCTTGACGATGACGTGGACCGGGGCGCTGGAGGACTCAATGGCTTTGACGATGCGATAGCCTTGCATGACCGAACCGCCGGGGCAGTTGTCGATGACGATGAAGATGGGTAGGTCGTCGTTTTCGTTATTGAAAAAGTGAATCCGTTCGCAGATGTAGTCGGCGGTACCTGTGATGATCGGGCCGTTGAGCTTGATGCGACGGTCGGAGATGTAGAGCGTGCCGGTGTCTTTTTCGAAGGGATGTTCACGGTAGTCAATGTCATCATCAAGCTGCATTTTCTGCTGCTCGTCGATGCTCTTGAGGCTCAGCTCGTTCTGTGCCAATTGGAGTTCAGTTTGCATGGCATTGGTTTTGAGATTGTTCTCAATTGTCTGCTTCTGAAACTCAGCCTGCTTGACCGCCATTTCCAACATGAGTTTATCGCGTTGATCTTCCAGGCCAGCAAGCTTCTGGGAGTTGCGTGCTTTGTCGAGTTGGCGTTCGGTGGAGAGGCGTTCGATCTGGGTTTTCATCTCAGCCAGTTCACGTTTGGCACGGGCATCACGCAGTTGCATGAGCGTGTTGATCTCAGCGATCTCGGCTTTGAGGTCT
>JBICHS010000382.1:0-7535 GCA_043101135.1 Phycisphaeraceae bacterium JB051 | reverse complement strand
TTTTCCGAACGTGTTGGCTACAGTCTGTTTCACAGTGTCAGTGCGTTTTGCAATGCCGGCTTCGCGCTGGAGTCCGACTCGTTGATGGGGTATCGGTATTCGATGCTCTCGCATACGGTGATCGTGCCACTGCTTGTTTTGGGTGGCCTGGGTTTCCCGGTGATCAGTAATCTGTATTCAAAGCTGCGACATCAAACACGCTTGACGCTACACACCAAAACGGTGCTGACGACGACAGCGGTGTTGTATGTCGGTGGGACGGTGCTACTCTTCGCAGCTCAGTTGGCAGGTCATGCCCATGAGGCAGCAGGACTCAACGTCACCGCCAACGCCCAGCATCAGGCGATCACCGTCGGGGAGCTCGGCGGGAAATTGGCGGACGCGAGCTTCCTGTCATGGTCCAGTCGAACCGCAGGCTTTAACACCATTGACATGAATACGCTCAGCAGTGGCGAGTATTTCGTCACCATGCTTTTGATGATGGCAGGCGGCTCACCATCAGGCACCGCAGGGGGGATGCGCACCACCACGGTGGCCTTGATCTTCGTGGGACTGCTTGCAACGCTACGCCAAAAAGACGAAGCGACCGCGTTCGGCAGGCGACTGGACGAATCGCTGATCCGCAAAGCCGCAGCCATGGGATCGTGTTATATCGCACTGGTGAGCTGTTCGGCGTTTTTACTGTGTTTATCCGAGCCGTTCCCGTTTTACCGGATTTTATTTGAGGTCGTCAGTGCAGCGACATGCACCGGCTTGTCCGCTGGGATCACCGGCGAATTAACGACGTTTGGCAAGTATGTCATCATCGGCACCATGTTCCTCGGACGCCTGGGCCCCATGGGGCTTTTGGTCATCTTGTTCTTCAAGACCGTCCAGGGACCACGGTACCGGTTTGCCCGGGAAGATGTGTTGCTGGGGTGAGAAAGGGAAGGGACTAGGGACTAGCGACTAGGGACTAGTGCAAGACATTTATATTTCGTCATTCCCGCGCAGGTACGAATCCAGTGGCATTCTGTTGACGCTTGCAGGTATCACTGGACTCCCACCTTCCGGGGCGCTGGAGTGACGAAAAAACGCTTGCGTGTCTTGCCCTAGTCCCTAGTCGCCAGTCCCAAGTCCCTCACAAAACGAAGGAGCTTCAAAAATGCGATTTGCAGTCATTGGTCTTGGCCGCTTTGGGTTGCGGTTGGCTAAACAACTTTACACAGCGGGGCAGGAAGTCATCGCGGTGGATGAGTCGATCAACATGGTGGATCAGATTCGTGATGATGTCACGTTGGCCATTGCGATGGACGCGACGGACGAAGGCGCGTTGATTGCCAACAAGATCGACCAGGTTGATGTGGCCATTGTCAGTATTGGCGAAGACTTTGAAGCAGCCACGTTGACCACAGCGACACTCAAGCAATTGGGCGTTGCCCGTGTGATCAGCCGAGCACTCACGCCCACGACAGCACGGAT
Organism: Phycisphaeraceae bacterium JB051; assembly: GCA_043101135.1. GTDB lineage: Bacteria > Planctomycetota > Phycisphaerae > Phycisphaerales > Phycisphaeraceae > UBA7800. Next base: position 6,074 of record JBICHS010000382.1, on the reverse strand, counting down.
CATGCAGAAGATTGGTGCTGACGACGTGGTGAATCCTGAAGACGAATCAGCAGACCGCTGGGCAACGCGATTGGTCACGCCGCATTTCATCAACCAAATGGTCATTGGCGAGAATTTCAGTGCAGTGGAAATCGTCACCCCCAACGACTGGGCAGGCAAGACACTCATCGATTTGAACATGCGTCAGAAGTACCAGGTCAACATCGTCGCCATCCGCGCCAAGCTCTCTCCCGAAGAGAAGTCTGAACAGGATAACAATGCAGATGGCTGGAAGACATACCTGCCTGATCCGACTTCCCCGCTGCGTGTGGGCCAACGCCTGATTGTTATCGGCACCGACGAAAACCTGGCCAAACTCCCCGTCGACCCGGCGGATAAGAGCAAGTAACGGTAAAATAAAAGACGTTTTTACCGCAGAGACGCAGAGGACTCAGAGTTAAGAGAGTATTGATGTAAATTAAGCCCAAGTTTGAACGATGAGAAGTCTGGGGCACTTTGGTTTTTAATGTGTTCAGCTTTGGGCTTGGTTTAGAACAAAAAGTTTTTCTCTCTTAGCTCTGAGACCTCTGCGTCTCTGCGGTAAAAAAATGAAATCCGAAATTGATTTGGTAACTGTATGAATATTGTCATTTGTGGTGCTGGTGAAGTGGGGCGTCATACGGCTGATGAGCTGGGGACGCATGGTAATAACATCACCATCATCGATATGGATATGAGTAAGCTCGCGGTCGTCGAGCAGGCCATGGACGTGCGCATCCTGCATGGCAATGCGACGCATGTGGACCTGCTGCGTGAAGCGGGTGTCGCTGAGGCGGATCTGTTCCTAGCTGCAACCAATATCGACGAAATCAATTTGCTCAGCGCTTCACTGGCACATGCCGTCGGTGCCAAGACCACCATCGCGCGGGTGCATCACAGTGCGTACTTTGACCGTGAAGGCTTTGACTACGGCTTGCAACTGGGCATTGATCACCTGGTCTGCCCGGAATATGTCACCGCAGGCGTCATTGCTCAAACGCTGCGTGCGCCGGGCGCCTTGGCTGTTGAACGCATTGCACGCGGGCAGATTGAAGTCCGTCGTCTGCCTGTTGCCAGCGGCGCCAAAGCCATTGACAAGCCGTTGATGTCGATGAACCTACCTGCTGCGACGCGCATCGCTTCGATTGAACGCAACACCATGGTCTTCATCCCCGACAGCAAGACCCGCATCATGGCAGGCGATATCGTCACCTTGCTTGGCGATGTTCAGAACTTTGAAAAGGCAGCTAGCGAGTTTGATCCCGACGTCTCTCGGCGTAAACACGTGGTGATTCTCGGGCAAACCTCCATGGGCGTTTGGCTGTGTCGCGCTTTGCGGGGGCGTGGATTTTCCATCCGTCTGGTCGTTGATGATCAGGAACGCGCAGAGGAGTTGGCAGGCAAGCTCGATTGGGTGACCGTGCTTTGTGCAGACGTGTCGGACACCGAGCTTTTTGAAGAGGAACGTCTGGATCAGGCTGATGCGTTTATCGCGCTGACGCATGAAGATGAGCGCAACATTCTCGCTGCCGCCCGGGCCAAGAGTCTTGGGGTGGATGAGGCGATTGCGGTGTTGCAGCGTTCGACGTATCTGCATTTGATTGAACACGTGGGGATTGATCGGGCGTTTAGCCCGCGCATCACCGCGGTGGGGCAGATTCAGCAGTTCCTGGATCGCAGTCCGTTTAAACATGTTGCTTCACTGGCACCGGGGATTGCAGAGGTCTACGAAATCCGCGTGCCGTATTCGGGGGCTGAGGATGTGATCAACGTCCCACTCAAGAGTCTGTCTCTACCGCCACGCACGCTTATTGCTGCGGTGCAACATGGCGATGAAACACACGTGCCGGGCGCCATGACGCAGCTTAAACCGGGGGACACGGTCGTGATGATCGGGCCTGAGTCCAGTGAAAAACCCTTGTTGAAAATGTTCGGGATTCGATGAACTACCGATTTGTTTGTAAACATCTGGGCCTGCTCACGGGCGTACTAGGTGCCTCGGTGCTGATCATCAGTGCCCTGGACTGGTTCATGTGGTGGGACAACACCCCCGCGGAAATCGCTGGCACCAAAGCCTTGCTCATCACCGGCGTGGTGGGTTGGCTTTTTGCAGTCATCCTCCTGGGGATGGGGCGGAAGGCTGAGGAATATCTAGGCCGCCGTGAAGCGATGTTGCTTGTTGCGTTAAGCTGGATTTTTGGTGCTGCGTTATCCGGTTTACCCTATTTTTTATGGTCCATCGAGGTCACCGAAGCAGGGCACCCGTTCCGTGATTTCACAGCCTGTTACTTTGAAGCGATGAGCGGTCTGACCACCACGGGGGCGACCGTGCTCAGCGATATTCACGTGTTACCCACCAGCTTATTGCTCTGGCGTGCGACGACGCATTGGTTGGGCGGCTTGGGGATTGTGGTGTTGTTCGTTGCGGTTTTGCCAACACTTGGCGTGGGGGGCAAGAAGCTCTTTAACGTCGAAGCGCCCGGCCCGTCGCAGCCCGGCGTCAAGCCGCGCATCCGCGAGACCGCGCGCCTGCTGTGGTTCATCTACGTGGGCATGACCGTCGCTCAAACCATCCTGCTGATGTTCACAGGCATGAACCTGTTCGACGCCATTTGTCACACCTTTGCCACCCTCGCCACCGGCGGCTTCAGCACCAAAAACGCCTCGGCCGGTGCCTACTCGCCGGCATCACAAATCGTCATCATCGTTTTCATGATCATGGCAGGAGCCAACTTCGGACTCTACTACCACATCCTCCAGGGCCATTTCAAACGCTTTTGGCGCGACCCCGAATTTCAGCTGTACATGGGTGTGATCACCATCGCATCGGTCATTCTCATTTTCTCGCTGTATGGCAATAATCTCGTACTCACCGACGGGACCACCATCGAAGGCAATGTTGCCAACACCACCCTGCACAGCGTCTTTCAGGTCGTCTCCATTCAGACCACCACCGGGTTCGGCACCGTCGATTCGGACCTCTGGGGCTTTGTCCCCAAGATGACGATACTCCTGCTCATGTTTGTTGGCGGCTGTGCAGGCTCAACCGGGGGCGGCATCAAAGTCATCCGCATCCTCGTGGGCTTTAAAATCATCGTCGCTGAAATCGAACGCGTCTTCCGACCCAACGTCGTCCGTAGCATCAAGGTCGGCAACAGTGTCATCGACCCGGCAATGCGGCAGGGCGTACTCGTCTACATCCTCGGGATCATCGCCATCTTCGTCATGGGGGCGATTGCGCTGGTCATCATTGAAGGCAACTACGGGCAGGGCATCGACATCGTCACCGCCGTCACCGCCTCGGCTGCAACCCTGCACAACGTCGGCCCGGGTTTTGAAAAAGTCGGCGCCATCCAGAACTACGGCTGGTTTTCCTCACCATCACTGGCCGTCATGAGCCTACTCATGGCACTGGGCCGCCTGGAAGTCTACGCCTTGCTGGTCCTGTTCGTACCAACCTTCTGGCGAAAACCGTAGGTAGGGGGTTGGGGTTTAGGGTATAGGGTGTTGGGTCAAGACATTGGAGCAGAAGAAACGTGTGTAAAAGTGATTATTGTCTTTTACCCCAAACCCTACACCCCACACCCCGAACCCTGATTCCCACTTGCTCTAAATCCCACAATCCATCACAATATGCTTTTAACGCACATAGAACCGTGACTCGCTCCCGGAGCCCCGCATGCCGATTCGTGATAAAGACATTGTGAATGTTGACGCCAAGCCGCTTTCCCGTGCCCAGCAGATGTACCTGCCCGAAGTCTTCAAAGGCTTGGGCACCACGCTGCGGAATCTGGTGAACACCTTCGGCAACGGCAAGGCCTCCAAGACCATGCAGTACCCCGAAGAGCGTCGCGAACACATGGACGTCGAAGACGGTGGCATGCACAAAGCCAACTTCCGTGGCGTGCATCGACTCAACCGTGACGAGCAGGGCCGCGTCCGCTGTGTCGCCTGTTTCATGTGTGCAACCGCCTGTCCTGCCAACTGCATCCACATCGAAGGTGCAGAATCCCCCTGGGACGACCGCGAAAAATATCCCGCCAAGTTCGACCTCGACGAACTCCGCTGCATTTACTGTGGCATGTGCGAAGAAGCCTGCCCCGTCGATGCCATCGAACTCACCCCGGTCTACGACATCGTCGGCACGTCCCGTCAATCCATGATCTTCGACAAGCAAAAGCTCCTGACCATGTACGACAAAACCATCGACGACAAGCCGATGTAATTTTTGCCTTGGTAGCGTCCTTGGTCATTCATTTTTTTTCAACCGCCAAGGCGCCAAGATCGCCAAGGTAAGAGAGAGATGCAGACTGGGGGCGTCGTGCAGCAAATTTCTAAAAAGCCCAACGTCTGGTTCACCGTTTTAGAGCCGCCTTTTGACTTTACTTCGCCGTTTAATGGTGAAGAATATGTTCTACTTGTCATTGTCTGTGACCCGCGATTTACCAATCAACAAAGAAATCACTTGGCTGAGCAGTTTGTAGCCAGTGGTTGCCGCAATGCATTTTGCGCTGGTTATGCATGTAGTCGTTTCGATGATGCGATTGACTGGGCATACATGGATACTGACCCGACGGGCAATTACGATCCACCTGATGAAACATTCGTGATGACTTCGTGGTATGAAGACGATCCATTGAAAGATGTTGTGGAAACGATGTTTTTGATCGGTGATTTCGATGACCTGCATTTCGAGAATTTCGTCGTGGTGATGGTGGGGAATCAGTCATGCTCTAATCTGGAGGTTCTCAATGCTTTGCAGAATCAAGTCGGTGATCAGAATGTCGAAATACGAAACTGGATATATCAAACAAAGTTACAAGTGATCCGGGAAACTGAAAAATCCTGATCTCTCCGACCTTGGCGTTCTTGGCGTCTTGGCGGTTCAAAAAAACGAATTTCAAAAGCCACAGGGAAACTTGTGGCTTTTTTATTTCACCACGAAGACACGAAGAGCACGAAGGTCACGAAGTTTAAATACATTTTTTTTCTGTTCGCGTCAGAGTATTGGCTGTGAAGTAATCATGATGATGGATTTTTCTTTGTGTTTTTGTCATTTAATGTCTTACGTCTTTTCTTCGTGTCCTTCGTGCTCTTCGTGTCTTCGTGGTAAAAATCTGACGGTTCGCATCGTCTGCACATCTCCGGACCACCCCCCAAACTTGACGGGACAAGCGAATCTGGATATTTCTGTTACATGGGATATGTCAATGAAAAAATCGTGGCAGACGGCATCACCTTCGACGACGTTCTGCTTCTTCCAGCCCGCAGTGATCTCGTGCCGTCGGATACCGACGTTTCGACACAGCTCACCAAGCGGATTCGCTTAAACATTCCGCTGCTCTCAGCACCGATGGACACCGTGACCGAAGCGTCGCTGGCGATCGCATTGGCGCAGGAGGGTGGCCTGGGTGTTATCCACAAAAACCTCTCCGTCGCCCAACAGGTCGGCGAAGTGGCCAAGGTCAAACGCTCAGCCAACGGCGTGATTACCGACCCGGTGACCCTGCCCCCCGATGCACCGGTCAGTGAAGTTCGCGCCCTGATGCGTGAACAGCACATCTCAGGCGTGCCCATCACCGAAGACGGCAAGACCAACGGCAAAGTGGTCGGCATCCTCACCAGCCGTGACCTCAAATTCCTGCCTGAAAAAGATCAGCCCATCTCCGAGGTCATGACCAAGGACCGCCTGATCACCGCGTCCCCGGACACCACCCTGGAACAGGCTGAAGAACTACTCAACAAAAACAAAGTCGAAAAGCTCCTGCTCGTCGATGACAAAGGTCATCTCACTGGCCTGATCACCATCAAGGACATCGACAAGCAGACTCAGTTCCCCATGGCATGTCGCGATGATCGCGGCCGCCTGCGTGTCGGTGCTGCAGTGGGTGTGCATCAGCTTGATCGCGTCGATGCCCTGATCGAAGCTGACGTGGACCTGATCGTTGTCGACACCGCACATGGTCATTCTGAAAACGTCATCGCCACCGTCAAAGCCATCAAAGCCAAGCATGATATCGATGTCATCGCAGGCAACGTGGCTACCTCCGAAGGTG
>JBICHS010000381.1:0-2644 GCA_043101135.1 Phycisphaeraceae bacterium JB051 | reverse complement strand
AGCAAAACGATGCACATTCCTGAACGCGCCCTGATCAAATGGTTTGCCAAGCATCCGGAAAATGTCGAACTCTACATCCATTTTTTCAAAAAGTTTGATCGCCCCATCAAGATGCTGCTGGCATTAGGCTGGGCGGCTGTTTACCTGCCCATTCTGTTTGGTTGGTGGGATGATTCCGTGAAAGACGGTTTGAAGATCTATGTACTCTGCTTGATCCTGGCATTGATCATCACATTGCCCTACGCGTTTTTTCTAGCTGTCTCAGTTGGCATCAAGCATGATCGCAAGCAACAAAAAAATCATGATAAATTCATTTGAGCTTCGCTCCAGCCCGCGTTGCCAAGGGACATATCGCGGCTCGTCTGAATCGTTTGTGACATCATTTCAAAAACTTTCCCGACTGATGAACGCTTGTCGGCTGACCGACGTATCAAGTATGATATTGACTCTATTCGGGGGCGTTGGTGGCCACAGGTCACGTGCGTTATCCCACTGTGTTTGAAGAGAAGAGGAAGTACCTGCATGTCAACGATTCAGATCGACCGTCTTTTGGATACCGCCATCAAACAGAAGGCAAGCGACCTTCATATCACCGTGGGCAAAGCGCCGACGCTGCGTATGAAAGGCCGACTCATCGAACTGAAAACCAAGGCGTTGACGCCTGAAGATACCGTTGCGTTGATGAAGCAGATTTCGCCTGAACGCACGGAAGTCGAAGTGCAGGAAGAAGGCGGTAGTGACTTTGCCATCTCGTGGGGCGAAACCCGTTTTCGTTGTGCGGTGTTCAAACAAAAAGGCACGATCGCGTTGGTTTTGCGTCGTATCCCGCAGGACATGCTGACGTTTGAACAGATCGGCTTGCCCAAGATCGTAGCTGAACTGGTCCGTCGCCCGCGTGGTTTGTTTCTGGTGACCGGGCCGACGGGTTCAGGTAAAACGACGACGCTGGCATCGATGATCAACTACATCCGCCAAAACCTTGAACGCCACATCATCACCATTGAAGACCCCATCGAATACCGCTTTGATCACGACCGCTCGATCATCAATCAGCGTGAAGTCCACATCGACGTACCGAGCTTTGCTGAGGCGATTCGTCGTGCTTTGCGTCAAGACCCTGACGTCATTCTCGTGGGTGAAATGCGTGACCTTGAAACGATCGAGTCGGCCATCTCCGCATCGGAAACGGGCCACTTGGTGTACGGGACGTTGCACACCAACGGTGCAGGCTCCACCATCAACCGTCTGATTGACGCTTTCCCATCTCACCAACAGGAACAGATTCGTGCCCAGCTTTCGGTGACGCTGATGGCTGTGCTTTCGCAGCAGCTCATGCCGCGTTTGGATGGTGGTATGGTCGCGGCATATGAGTTCATGCTTGTCACCCCTGCCATCGCAAACCTGATTCGTGAAAACAAGACGTTCCGTATCGACTCGGCCATTCAGATCGGTCGTAAATTCGGCATGCGTCTGCTGGACGATCACATCTGGCAACTCTACGAAACCGGCACCATTGCTGCGGACGAAGCGGTCGACAAAGCCCGTAACGGTGAAGCCATGGCCATCAAGATCCACGAAAACGGTGGCAAGGTCGGCCGCAGCGAATGGGACGAACTCGAAGAAGCCAACGCAGAAGAAGGTTAATCACCACTTCCACCGCTGATCCGCTGAATTTTGTTGTTGCCGCAACCCGGCCACCAATATTAGTGGATCGCCAATTCTCCAATACCTGAGTTTGGGATAAGTTTTTTAAGTGGACAAGAGCAGAAAAGGGACTAGGGACTAGCGACTTGGGACTAGTGTTCCATTCCATCTGTTTTGAAGGGTATCGTTCCAAGGCAACCGAGCCAAGATGGCTCGGCTATATTGACATAGCCCGGTCATCTTGGCCGGGTCTCAAACGCAACAAATTAGCTGTAACGGACCACTAGGGACTAGCGACTAGGGACCAGAGAAAAGACCAAAAGGCAGAAAAACTGGGCAAAATGTTCGATGAACAATCCTAGCCCCTCCCACCAACAGGCGCATTCAGACTTGTCCAAAACTCAGGCTCCAATGTTTTAAACCATACTCTGAAAACAGGTAACCACCACCAACACCTATCTGTTCATGAATTTATAAACAGATGACTTGCCTTTGGATTTGGCGTGCCTATGATCTATTGATCCTACGTAGGATCATGTGTCATTTTTACAGGTAATCCCATGTCCGTCACACAGTCACAAATCGCCCGCAAGCTTGGTGTGGATCAGCGCACCGTTTCCATTGCCCTTGGGGCATCGGGGCGTGTGAGCGAGAAGATGCGGAAGCGCGTCCTCGAAACCGCCAACCAGATGGGATACCGCCCCAACCGATTAGCTGCGGGGCTGCGTGGCGCCAAGACCAACAGCATCGGCATTATCTGGCTCTTTGCTGACGCGTGGGCCGGTGACGCCAATATCGCCCTGAATTTACTGCAACATGCTCAGAACAACGGCATGCAGGTTTACCAGGCCCAGCTCCCCGATGCCGAGCACCTGATCGTTCAACAGATCGATGAAATGCTCGCCCGTCGCGTGGATGGACTGATCATTCAGGGCTCACGCCGTCAACTCACCTCGCCGATCGTTACCGAAAAACTGGCCCAGGCGCCCATGGTCATCGG
>JBICHS010000380.1:0-37140 GCA_043101135.1 Phycisphaeraceae bacterium JB051 | reverse complement strand
GCCAAACCGTCGGCTACAAAATTCGCTTTGGTGATGTCACTTCCGACAACACACTCATCAAAGTCATGACCGACGGCATTCTGCTCGCTGAAACGCAGCAGGACCCGATGCTTGAGCAGTATGACACGATCATCATCGACGAAGCTCACGAGCGATCACTCAATGTCGACTTTCTGCTGGGCTACATCAAGCAGTTGCTTCCACGTCGACCTGATCTCAAATTCATCATCACCTCTGCAACGATTGATCCCAAGCGTTTTTCGCAACACTTTGATGATGCGCCGGTGATCGAAGTCTCAGGGCGTATGTATCCGGTTGAAGTGCTGTATCGACCACAGGAAGAAGACACGTCACTATCGGACAACGTGCGTGAATCGCTCAACGAACTGATGCGCATTGGGCATGGGGATGTGCTGGTATTCCTGCCGACGGAACGGGACATCCGTGAGTGTGCCAAAGAGCTGGGGTATCTGCAGAATCAGGGCGTGGACATTTTGCCACTCTTTGCACGGCTGAGTTCCGCGGATCAGATGAAGGTGTTTAACCCGTCGGGCAAGCAGCGTAGAGTTGTCCTGGCAACCAACGTCGCCGAAACCTCCATCACCGTGCCGGGCATTCGGTATGTGATTGATTCAGGCTTGGCGCGTATGAGTCGCTACTCCGCGCGGGCAGGTGTCCAGCGTTTACCCATCGAAGCCATCAGCCAGGCATCCGCCGATCAACGCAAAGGTCGCTGCGGCCGTGTTGCAGAGGGCGTGTGTATTCGCCTGTATTCACAGGAAGATTACGAACAACGCGACCGCTACACCACGCCTGAAATCCTGCGTACCAATTTGAGTGCGGTCATTTTGCAGATGAAGTCGCTGCGACTTGGGCCGGTGCAGATGTTCCCGTTTCTTGATCCGCCCAAGCCGACGATGATCAAGCAGGGTTTCAAGACACTGCATGAGTTGGGCGCGGTGGACGAAGATGGTGTCCTCTCAAAAATTGGTTGGCAGTTAGCAACCTTCCCGGTCGACCCACGCGTTGCGCGCATGCTCATTGCTGGTCACGCTGAAGACGCCTTGGATGAAGTGTTGGTGCTTGCTGCTGCGATGAGTGTGCAGGACCCGCGTGAAAGACCTGCAGAGAAGAAGGATGCTGCCGACGCGGCGCATGAGCCGTTTAAAGACGAAAGCTCCGACTTCCTGTCACTGCTCAAACTCTGGAAGTTCATTCGTCAGCAACATCACAAACTTTCACGCAATCAGTTCCGCAAATGCTGTAAGCAGAATTTTCTATCTCACACACGCATTCGTGAATGGATGGATGTCACGCAGCAACTCACCGAGCTGGCCCGTGATCAGAAGCTGCACAAACACTCCCGCAAAAAATCCGCACCGCCGGATCGGATTCATCGCGCATTACTCACCGGCCTGCTCGCTCATGTCGCTGCAGTCGATGATGGTTACACCTACCGCGGGACCGGTGGCAACAAACTCTTCATCTTCCCCGGCTCGGTGCTGTTCAAGAAAAAGCCCCAATGGTTCATGGCTGCAGAACTCGTCGAAACTGGCAAACTCTACGCCCGCACCCTTGCGCCCATCGATCCCAACTGGCTTGAACCCCTTGCAGGTCACCTTGTCAAAAAGTCCTACAACGATCCGAGATGGGATCGCAAATCAGGTCGTGCGTTGGTCAATGAAAAGATCACCCTGCTCGGGCTCACCATCGTTGCTTCACGTCGCTGCCCAATGGATCGCTACGACAAAGCCAAGGCACGCGAGATGTTCATCCATCATGGGCTGGTTGAAATGGACCTTGAATCCAAAGCGCCCTTCATGCTCCACAATCAACGCCTGCTTAAAAAAGTCCAGCAAATGCAGGCAAAAGTCCGCCGCCATGATCTGCTTGGCTCGCAACAGCAACGCTATGACTTCTTCGACGCCAAGCTTCCTGCGGACATCACCAACGAACCACGCTTTGAAAAATGGCGTCGACAAGTGGAACAAAAACAGCCCAAGCTGCTATGCATGAAGCTCGAAAACTTCATGGCACCCAAGGCTGAAAAAATCGACAGCAAATACTTCCCCGACAAAGCCGAAGTGTTTGGCACCAAGCTCAAACTTTCCTACCGCGCGGACTTTGGGCATGTCGATGATGGTGTCACCGCGTCGGTTCCCGTCGACGTGGTCGGGCAACTGGATGAAGATCAGCTTCACAAGCTTGTCCCCGGCTTGCTTGAGCAGAAAATCGATGCACTGCTTCGCGCGCTTCCCAAGGAAGTTCGCAGACATTACATCCCCATCGCCCAGACCGCCAAAAGCTGTACGCCGATTGTTGCGCTTTCAGGCATGCCGTTGACCGATGCGATCTGTGAAGCATTGCAGCAAGTCGCAGGCTTTGCGCCCAATCCCAAGTCGCTGGATTTATCCATCCTGCCTGAACATCTGCAAACCAACATTCGCGTCGTCGACACACGGGGTAAGACGTTGGCCAAGGGACGTGATCTTGCCAAAGTCCGCGAGAAGGTCGGCTCTCAAATCGGTGAACGCTTAGCCAAGGCACATCACCCCAAATTCACCAAAACAGGCTTAAAACGCTGGGATTTTGGCGATCTGCCGGTGCAGGTAATGACCAAAAGCAAAGGCATGAGCCTCCCCGGCTTCCCGGCATTGGTCGACTGTGGCAACTCGGTGAGTCTGGAACTCATGGAGTCAGAAGAAGCTGCACGCCTCGCACATCGCAATGGACTGCTTCGTTTGTTTGTCTTACAAATTACTGATCAACTCAAACAACATGTGGAGCAACTTCCGGGGGTCAATCAACTGGCAATCGACTTTGCGACACTCGGTGATAAGAAGCTATTGATGCGTCAGCTCAGTGAACGTGCTGCGATGATGACGTTCCTGGCTGATGACGCGGACATCCGCAGCAAGGCCGCATTCGCCAAACGCTTTGATGACACCTGGGGACATCTTGCTTCGAACGTCAAAAAACTTGCAACACTTGTCGGGCAGATTCTTGAGTCCCGCAGACAGGTCGACGTCTGGCTTGAACACAATTGGCCGGCAAGCAGCATCGACACGATTGAGATGATTCGTTGGCAGCGAGACAAACTTGTCCCCAACGACTTTATCACACAGGTTCCTGATCCGTGGCTGACGCATTTACCCCGGTATTTACAGGCAATGGCAGACCGCTTGAGTAAAATCGCTGAGCGTCGATACAGTCGTGATGATGAACTCTACAGCCAACTCGAACCCTATGAACGTGCATGGTCAAACCTGACACATCAGCAGCAGGACTCACCGGCTGGCATCAAATTCTTCTGGATGCTCCAGGAGTTTTACGTTGCGTTATTCGCTCAACATTTAGGAACCGGCCAAACGATCTCTGCCAAACGGCTAGACAAGCAACTGGCCAAAGCACAGCGAAAATCCGAACAGGTCACCGTCAAGGCTGAGGTGAGTAACACCCCCCAGGTCAAAGACGCGATTGATGACTTGGTCAAGAAGTTCGGTGATCCGTTTGCGTAAATAGTCGCACGCAATTAATCAATCTCAATGGGGAGCGAAAGTTTGTTATTGCTTTCATCGTCTTCACGGAACCGATCCTGATCATCGACATGCGCAGTGAGGGTGTGTTTACCTTTGACCGCGATCCAATGCTGATTCCCACCGGGGCCGGAGTTTGCGGTGAGGGTGATTTGCTCGCCGGGCGCTAAGGGTGTTTTGTAGCTGTCAGCCCAGCAGGCCATCCGTTGATCAATACGAAAAGCAATGCCATGCGTGATGGCAGGCGAGTCATACTTGCCGATGTTTTTAATGGTTGCTTTAAAGGTGACAGACTCACCGGCTTTGGGATTTTCAGGGATCATCGTCACTTTGGTTACGACAATATCCGGGAAGACTGCAGGCGTCATCACAACGTGTTCAACGGGTTGTGAAACATTGCCAAGCTGATCGACAGCCTGCACGGTGTAGGTGTAGCCAATCCCGGGGAGTGTCACAGTATCCTGAAACATTGTCTGCGTGGTAAAGCCAAGCGACTTACCCATGCTGGTGACGAAATAGCCTTTAATTTCAGGGTTATTCTCTGGTGCGTCCCATGACAGATTCACGTCCGAGGTAGTTGCCGTCGCGGTGAGATTGCGTGGCGATGCAACAGGCTTGACCTTTGTCTGGGGCAGTTTGAAAGTGACGATTAGCATGTCGTCAGGAACATTCAGATAAAGCTGCTGGGTTGGCTGGATGGTTTGCATTGGCTTGTCCGAACGATTGGGACGATAAAGCTGGACATCTTGCATAGGCATGTTTGGGAGATTCACAGTGACGGGGACATCAGGGTTGTAAATATCCTTGCCATAGTCGGGATGGTGGACATCTGCGTTGTAGACTTCGACATCATTCCAGAGCAGCAGGTAATACGTGCCATCCGCTTTTTGCATGAGCAGGTGATGGATGGCGTCAGCCTCGGAAGTGATTTTAAAATCCAAAGCCCGGGGGGTGAAGCTTGTGTTTGGATCTTTGAGAATGGTGATGAAGTTCTTCATCGCGGTGTAGGACGCGGTGGGTGTCATGTAATGGGTCACGAGCCCGAACTTGGCTTCTGATCGTTTGCCACTGGAGTTCTGGTGTTCATGGGTGCAGATAAATTCGTAGATATGCGTGCGGACAATGCCTTGCTTGAAGTACTCGGTGAGCAGTCGCGGGATGAGCTTTGATTTTGCCAATTCGGTGGTGCCCTGCGACTCACCCGAGCCCATGCCGTAGGCAGTGTGGTAACCGGCTTCGGTGGCAATGATGCGTTTGGCAGGTTGATTGACGCCCAGGATTTTATGCGCGTTATCCAAACTCGGCTGCAGGTTCGAGGGACTGCGTCCGTTGGGATAGGAATGAATGACCGCGTAGTCAAAGCTGGTTAACGGTGCCAACTTCGCGTTAAAACCCATGTAACCAGTTGAAGTCGCAACGACGGGAATGTGCATCAGTGCCGGGTCTGCTTTGACGGTCTTGTACAGGTCATCCTGAAACAGGCGCGTTGCATCAGGGAAGCCTTTAACCCCCTTGTATGTGATCGGCCAGATATTGGTTTCGTTGGGCCCTTCAATCGCTGCAACGGCATCGGGATGTTGACGCATCAATGAGAGATACGACGCCATCGGGGGCATGACGATGGCTGTGGTCTTAATGCCAAGATCACGATAAATCTCGACATTGCGTTCAGAGAAGCGATCACGAATGTAACGAACGCCAAGTTCCTTGAGGAGTTTCTTGGCTTTGGGAAATTCCTTGCCATACGGCGTATCGTGATACAACCAATGCGAACAGACACCGATGGACTCCACCATGTCATCAGCAGGAACAGCCGGTTCCATAGCAAACGTTGGCAAAGCAAACACGGTGAGTAACGTCGATACGATAAGTGCCCAACACGTCTTCATAACGAATCCTGTCATTCAAACAGATGAAATAGCAAAGGTGATTTAAAGTCTTCAGAATTGATCGTGATCAATAGTATGCAGCCGTATAGCCCAGCGAGATGTAATTCTTTTCCGTAGCATTTGTCTTGACGAAACTGTCCATGTTCATGGTTTTGACATGGCCATCAAGAAACGCCCCGTTGAGATTGGCATTGGGATCTTCGCCCACGAAAATACTCGTGGACATATGTCGGAACGCCAACATGCGCATGCGTGACAACTGCGCGCTGGCCGGCTGGGAAACCAGGGTGCGTTCAAAATACCAGTGATAACCATAGGTGCTGTTGTCCGGCCCGAGTACACCACCGGGTAACGCATCAGCAAACAAAACAAACTCCGATGGCGATGGGATGCGTGTCTGATTCAGATACTGGTAACTGCCATAGTGATCATCATTGGAGTTGGTGCTGATGCTGGCTTTGGAGCAACTGGAGAGATACGCAATGGTGTAGTTAGTCTGCATGCGATTGGCCCACCACGATGCATTTTGATTGGGTAAACCAAACTCCGACGTGCCTTGCGGGCATTGGTAAATCGGCACGTTGCGGCCTGCTTCGGTATTGATATCAACATGAGCATTGAGATACGACGCGATGCTGTGATGCCAGTTGGACTCGGTCGGATTGTTTAGATTCCAACCGGGCAAAACCCCCTTAAAATCAGAGATGTACATGGTTGCCCCAAGTTGAATCTGCTTAAGCTGACTCATGCAGGCCATGTTGCGCGATGCGGCTCGCGCAGAGCGCAAGGCAGGCAGCAAAATTGAAATCAGTAGCGCGATGATGGAAATCACCACCAGCAATTCAATGAGTGTAAAACCACGCTGAGGATAAGTCGGTTTGTGTTTCATGTTCACTGTCCTGTGACAACCAGACGAGGTTGGATAACGACCAATTGCGGCTGCGATGACAAAGCACCACTGACCCGTTCACGCAATAACTCGACCATCGCGCGACCGATGGCATCGGGTTGTGTATCGACATCTGCAACGGGCTCTTTGAGTGGGCCATCACCCACCCAACGTCGATACCAGAAGTTGTCAAAGCCACATATTTTCAAATCGGTATTGGGATCAATGCCAAGGATTTCACACGCCCGCGCGGTGGCCTGAAGAATGCCGTCCGAAACACAGACGATGGCATCCATGCTTTGCCCATCACGCAATCGCTCTGCAAGGTAACTGGCAATCCAACGACCAAGCATCTCGCGCAGTGATTGCGGGTGCTCATCATCCATCGGCGGTTGCTTGGGCCAATGCAGCATCGGCGTCGGCGTGACGTTGTGCTCCATGCATGCCTGTTCGTAGCCGGCATTACGCATCGCAAGCCAGTAGACATCAGCAGGCGTGTTGCCCCAAAGTCTGAGTATGTTTTGACAGCCTTGTTCCAACAGCCACTTCGTCATGGCATACATCCCCTGCTGCTGATCGGTGACCACGCGATCGAACGTCGCAAGACAAGGCGAGTTGCCATGCACGACGATGGGAACGTTGCGTTGCTGAAGTTGGTTGAGGATGGCTTTACCTGAATCACTCTGCGCCAATTCATGCGTTGCGATGATGCCTGAAAGTTGCTGCTGCTTGATCCACTGAATGGTGGCATGGTCGATGTTGTCCGGGTTGAACTGAATCAGATGCGAACCCTGCGCGGCGACCTGATTGCGCACGCTGTATTCAATGCGGTCAGCAGACGTACTCGGTTCCCAGTTGCTTGCATCCTTGTGCGTGAGTATGCCGATGGTCTGAGCCATGGGTGTGAGTGCCTGACTTTCATCACCCACCACGAGATAGCCGCGCGGCTCATTGCGTTTGAGTTGGCCCCGACGGGTCAGTTCGATCAACGCAGCGCGAAGCGGCGTGCGCGAGACGTTCAGATCCGAGGCAATCCGCCGTTCCGAAGGCAGCAACTGCCCCGCCGGCCAATGCCCCTGTTTGAGCATGTCCTCAAGCTTGGCCAAAGCATATTCAGTGGTGTTTGAGATCGTGGTCAAAGCGGTGTTCCCATCATAAAAACCATTGGTTTTTTGGTTTTAAAATGGTATTCACAGACCTATCCCAAATCAAGTCGCCGTCTTGTGATTGACTTTTTGACATGCTGTAAAACCATTATTTCAAATATGTTAGACGATCTAAAAAACCTGATTGCCAAAGATCATCAGGCAGTTCAGAACACTGCCAGAGAGAGGAGCTGATGCATGAATACAACACGCGGTGATTTCATTGAGTTTAGAAGTCCAATGGAGGACTTACAGCCATTTTCAGGATGCCCAACACATGCTTTGTTCATCGTCCAACGCATTAATCCACTTATCCCCAACGCACCGAAACTTATCCCCAAGGCTTGTGGCATACTTTCATCACACCGTCAATTCACGACTTAAAATCGCACTTCTTTTTTTCCACATTCCACACAGTTTTCCCCAATAACTCGTGGATAAAATTTCCTTGGGCGCGCAAACCTCGTATTTAACAATGGCTAAACAAAGTCAAGACCCAAACCCACCTTCCCAGGTGCTTGAATCACACGCCTTGGAGATTTATCTTGAGGTCAGTGGCAAAGGAATGCTGCATAACACAACTGGTAAGCACAAGGCATTATTCAAAATTCACACTGGGTTTCGACCCATTTTGCCAGTGAAGTCCGGAACGCGTTCACCACGCGACAACCGGCGTGTTGCCCTTCGCAAGTGAAAACTTCCGGGGGGTTGGACGGATCCTATCGGTGTTGGGAACCTTGGCCACTGCCATCCCCAACGTTCACACGTATAAACACGTCACAGGCATGAGGCCTGAGGCGTCATGCACGGAAATAGAGGGATTCGTGACAGCTACCACGACGGCGCAATCCGTTTGCGCTCGCATTGCCGAGCGACTGGCACACCAACTGGGACAATGGAAGGTGGACTTATGGTTCCCCAAGGCAGCAAAGCTTCAATATGACGAAAACACCGACAAGCTGAACCTGGCAGTACCCAGCGAGTTTGTCGCACGACGCATTGGTAAACAGTTCATGGGCCAGATCCAACTGGCAGCAGAAGGTGAACTGGGTAACCGCGTCGAACTGGATATCCAAATTCGCCCGGAGTTGTTTGACGCATCGCCGCGCACCAGCCCTGCACAACAGGCTGTCACACAGGCTCAGCAGGCTTTGGATACCAAGGCACCGGTCATCAGCCGTGCAGTCCCCTCATCGATCTCACGCCCGTCACGCCGCCCGTGGAACCTGCGTTACAAGCTTGACGATTTCGTCGTCGGCCCAAGTAACGAACTGGCCTACGCCGCAGCCAAGGGCATGACCGATCCCACACAGGAGCAACACGCAGGCCCCTTATTCGTCTTCGGCGGATGCGGTCTGGGTAAGACCCACCTGCTTCAAGGTATCTGCAATCAGATGCTCGATCAGGACAAAGACGCCCGTGTGATGTACGTCACCGGCGAAGCATTTACCAACGAGTTTCTCACTGCAGTCCGCACCAACAAAGTTGATGGCTTTCGTCGCAAGATGCGTCGCCTTGAAATGCTCTGCATTGATGACATCGACTTCATTGCCAACAAGCAGGCTACGCAGCAGGAGTTCTTGCACTGCTTTGATGCACTGGAATTGGCGGGCTCCAAGGTCGTACTCGCCTCCGACAGTCATCCCAAGTTCATCGAGCAATTCTCCGAATCGCTGACCAGCCGCTGTGTCAAAGGCATGGTGGTTCAGGTTCACGAACCGGATGTTGCAACGCGGTCTAAGATCATTGTTGCGTTGGCGCAACGTCGTAACATGCTGCTCAATGAAGCAGCCATCCAACTCATCGCTGCCCGCTGCATCGGCTCGGTGCGTGAGATTGAAGGCGCTCTGACACGCGTGCATGCCATGGCAACGTTGATTCAACGCAACGGTCAATCCGGCCCCGTTGCCATCGGCCCGGCGGTCGTCAATCAGACCTTTGCATCTGAGCGTCAAACGCGCGTCAATCGCATTGTCCACTTTGACACCATTGCAGATGTTGTTTGCGAGCAACTTGCCATCGACCGCGTGCAGGTCAACGGCCCGGGGCGTCACCGTGACATCGTGCTCGGCCGCAACATCATGGTGCATTTGGCCCGTGAGATGACCTCAATGAGCTTTCCCGAAATCGCTCGTGCGATCAAGCGATCGAGCCATTCCAGTGTCGTTGCCGCCGCCAAGCGATTGGCCGAACAACTCAAAAAAGACGAATCCCTGATCCATCCCGCAGCAGGCACATTGATGCCGTTGACGGAGATGATTGAACGCTGCCGACAAGCCATTTACCGCGTGGGTTAAACCCGCAAGGTAACACCGTTAGCACCACTGGATGTGACCGGCGTTGGGTCCAGGTTAAAACGCCAGTTGAACATCCAACACCTGTGATGCACAAGACGGGTTGAGAGAATGAGTTTGGAGTAACGAATCACAGGGAGGTGAACACGCCGCCGAGGCAAATACTCGGCGGCGTTGTTTTTTATGGCCATTCCGCATACCACCGGTTTGTACCGACTGCACATTAAAGCCCTGGGGTTTCAACCCCAGGGGTGCCTTGAAAGTTCAAGGTAAATCACAATCACAGATATCAATCTTCAAACACCAACGGTCATTGATCGCATTGTTTTTACCACGAAGACACGAAGAGCACGAAGGACACGAAGAAAGGCAATGAAGGCATTTTTTACCACAGAGTACACAGAGCACTCAGAGTTAAGAGAGAAAGCAAAACATCTGTTTTCAACCTCTGTGCTCTCTGTGATTAAAAAGGCCTTGAATAACTTCGCAACCTTCGTGCTCTTCGCGCCTTCGCGTTTAAGAAAAAACTGTCATTTCACTGGAATGATGAATCAATCATGGCCCGACGTAACGTCCCATGAGTAAACACAGCAAACAGTCCGAAACAAAAACAGCTAAAAAGAAGAAGTAACCAGCAACAAAAATTCTCTTCTTCACCAGACTCGCAAATCCCAGAATGATGCAGGCCAAGAATACAACTACTCTGAGAGTTGACCAAAGCTGTGGGTGTAATCGAAGATATTCAAAATCCGGTTCAGTCCAGTAAAGAGCAATCAGGTTGAACATCAAGAAAACAAACACGGGCAACAGTAATGAATGAAGCAGTCGGTGATGATCGATTCCAATAGCAATCAGGCACAGAATAAACATCCCAAATGGGAAGAAGCCCAAGATTAAACCAAACGCAGTTTGCACGAGCCCCATCATCATCCCCCCCAATAATATCTCTCACCTATTTCCGATAAAACCGGGCTATGTCAGCCCGGTCCCAGCGCAGATCCGTTTAATTCCATTATGGGCCAATATACTTCACATTAAAAAGCGTCAAAGCCATTTCAAGAATTACAAGGCCTGTCCCAACATAATGAATTTTAACCACAACACTATTACTGCTTCTGAGCAATAACCCGCCAGAGATTAAACATGCACAATAGAGAACTGTTCGAATCAGATACCAAAGATAAAATCTGCCGTTAAGCAAATTTAAATCAGGCACAATAGCGTATGTGTAACGACAAATGACAACGCTATGATATAACGCTGATAAAAATAGAACACCATGCAAAACCAGATATTTTCTCTTGAAGAGGAAATACAGACACAATAAAACCACTGCAGTTGCTGTAGCAGTTTGAAATATTGTCATTCGCACCAATAAGTCATAAGCATTCATTATCTTCACCCCAGAATTTAACGCTCACCCATCTGCTACAAGTATCCGTGGCAGCTTTTCGTGATCAGCTAAGACCTGTACATTTTTATAGCCGTGTTGTGTGGCTAAATCCATGACATCGAGTTTGGTGCAACTGGCGATTTCGATGAGTAGTTGACCGGGATTATTCAACACCTGTTTGGCTTGCTCGATCAGGGGGCGGACGAATTGCAGACCGTCCTTGCCACCGCGCAGCGCGGTGACTGGCTCGTAGTCTTTGACGTTGGGCGCGACGTCATCCCATTCGTGATCGGGGATGTAAGGCGGGTTGGAAATCACATACTCAAAACGATGCTTGAGCACCGGCGAAAGTAAATCTCCCTGATGAAACTCAATGCGATCAGCAACGCCAATCTTCTGCGCATTCTCTTTTGCAACGGCCAAGGCATCACTGCTGATATCGGTTGCGACGATGTGCGCTTTGGGCAGGTTCTTGGCTAACGTCACGGCAATGGTGCCACTGCCCGTACCGATGTCCGCGATGACGGGTGATGCAAAGCCGGGTGTGTTGCGACAGTGTCGGATGACATGGTCAATAATCGTCTCGGTGCTGGGTCGGGGAATGAGGGTTGCGGGTGTGACCTTGAACGTGAGCCCGTAAAACGGTGCATGACCGACAAGGTAGTCCACCGGCTCATCTTTGGAGGCGCGTTCAACAAGTTCACGAAACGCGGCACGTTCGAGCTCCGTCGCAGGTCGATCCTGATCCATGTAAAGCTTGATGCGTTGCACACCCAGCACATGCGAGAGGAGCATCTCCGCACAGAGGCGCGCATGTTCCATGTTGCGTTTTTCAAAATGCTCGGTGGTCCAGTTGAGCAGTCGCCGGGTTGTCCAGACTTGGGCAGGTTTCATGTGCAGCATTGTAATTGAATTTCGGATCTCAACACCAAACAACCCAATCCAAAATCCGAATTTCAATTACAATGGTCCCCATGCAGGTTGCGCTGATCACTGATGACATTTGGCTTGACGAGGAGCCGGGACAGTTCAAGCATCTGATTGTTGGATTGCTTGATGAGAACGTCCGCGTGGTGCAGGTGGTTCCCGAGGGGACCAACGATGAATACCTCACCAGCTTCGGGCAGAAGCTGCACTACGGGCATCTGGGCAAGCTCAAATTTCGACGTTGGTTTCTTTCACGTCTTGCGGAAAAACTCCAGCCGATGGAAGTCTCGGTGCTTCATGCATTGGAAAGTCGCTGCTGGCGTGGGACGTTGGAGCTGGCGGTGAAGATGGACCTGCCTGCGGTGCTGAGTTTATCCAGTGGCCGGGATCTTGAACTGGCAGCCAAGCTGCATAAGTCTTACCGTCAGGCACGTGTTGCCTGGCTTGCTGCGACCGAACCGCTCAACCGTGGCCTGCGGGATCGCATTGGCAATGAAGCGTCAATTCAGACCGTGCGCATTGGTGTTCACCTGCCGGAGAAACCCAACTTTCAATCACCCATCTTGCCTGCAGACGCGCAACAGGAAGACCCGATCCCCTGCCTGATCGTCACCGGCAACGGCACGTTCGACAGCGCTTACGAACAACTGTTTCTGGGGCTCACGCACGTCATTGCCAAACATCATTACCTGCAGGTTTTCCTGGATATTCAGGGACATGACCAACACAAGTTCTGGCATGCAGCACGCAAGCGCGGTTTACTGCCAAACCTCAGCTTCGTGCCTCACCGCACCGGGCATCGGGACCTGATGCTTCACGCGGACATGCTCATCGCGCCCCAGGCATTGGGGGATGCGCGGTCGTTGACATTACAGGCCATGGCGCAGGGCATCCCCGTGATCGCGCAAATCGATCCCTGGCTGGATTACCTTGTCGATGGGCAAACCGCTCGCTTACTGGATCGACCCGATGCAGACCATTGGCAGCGCGTGCTCTGTGAGTTACTGGCCGACCGCGACCAACTGCAATTCATCAGTCGGCGGAGTCGTGAGTGGATTGATGAGTATCATGTGCCTGCCCAACAGGTCATCGAAACCATCAGCGTGTACCGACAACTCAGCGGCGAGGCGATCCCGTTTAACCCGGAAATGACACCTTAGCTCAAGCACAGCCCCCCGGAATATGTCAATGCGGTGCAGGTTCCCCAAACATCAATCAACCTTGCACCAGATTCACATCTGGTGCTCAACATCGATTTGAAAGTACATCATCATGTGGATTGCAAAAGACGTTGCGAGTTTACGCGAGTATCGTGCCAAGGCACATGGGCGTGTGGCATTGGTGCCGACGATGGGCGCATTGCATGATGGGCATGTCTCCCTGATCAAGCGTGCACACGAAATCGGGCACACCGTGATCGTGAGTCTGTTCGTCAACCCAACGCAATTTGCCCCGCATGAAGACCTGGAAAAGTACCCGCGCCCGTTTGAAGCGGATGTCAAAAAATGCCTTGATGCAGGTGTCGATGGACTCTTTGCCCCGACGGTGGATGCGATGTACCCGCCGGAGGTTGTTGGCTGTGATGTGAACATTCCCGAGCTAGCACAGGTGCTCGAAGGTGCTGCAAGGCCGACACATTTTGCAGGTGTATGTCGCGTGGTGGCCAAGTTTTTTAACATGGTCAAACCCCATGCCGCCTGCTTTGGGCAAAAGGACTATCAGCAACTAACGATCCTGCGGGCGATGGTCGAAGACCTTGCGTTTGATATTCAAATCGAAGCCTGCCCGACGATTCGTGAAGCAGACGGTTTGGCGATGTCATCACGCAATGTGTATCTGGAAGGTGATCAACGGCATCACGCACTGGGCTTATCCAAAGCACTCAAGGAAGCAGTGCAAATGGTTGAAGCAGGTGAGTCGGACCCCGCGATTATTGAGCAGGCGATGAAACAGGTCATGCAGGCGCATCACGTCGCTGTGGACTATGCCGTGATCCGACATGCACACACACTGCGTGAGTTGGACAACATCGACATCTCGCTCAGTGGCAGCATCGTCGCCCTCGTTGCAGGCAAAGTCGGGAACGTGCGTCTGATTGATAACATGGTGATTCAAGCAACCCCATAACGTCACATCACGCAACCAAAGCCGTGTCGCTCCCGCGGCACGGGTTGCCTTGTTGACACACAGAAACACAACGCACAAACGCAACACAGCAAACTGCTGCGCAGTTTCAGCAACATACAATGTTGCAGCTATTGTCTGTGATCAAGCGCATACATATCAATTCGCGCAGTCACATCGCATTACGCAACGATAATCTCGCAATGTCACACAGTCATACACGACGTCTTACTGTGTTATTGATGTGTTTATCGAATCGATAAACACATGCGATTAAATAGCTGCATCATCAACACAGAGACCCGTGACTCAGGAGAGTCACGGCTTTGAAAGATGAATTCTCACGCCGACACATCGCATGTCGCGGTGGCATTTTGCTTTTCATCGAGAATGTAGATCATAGCCGTCTTCTTCTCGCCGCGTGCAAAGCCCATGCGTTGATAGAGTTTGCGAGCGGGTTGATTTTCCTGGTCCACTGCCATGAGAATCTGACAGGCATTATGTTGAGCGGTGATGTTCATGGCATGTTGCATGAGCTTACCGGCCAAGCCCTGCCCGCGTGCTACGGGTGCCAAGCCCAGATAAACCAACTCCAGCGCGCTGCGGTGAGCAATGCGATTCAGCAGCATCACCCCCAAAGGCGTTTGACCGTCATACAACGCAAACCAACGTGACGGATCAAACTCGCCAGCTGCCATATGACCTGCAATGACATCGTTGATATCACGAACGCCAAGCAGCGCAGGGCAATCCAGCGTGTCGACATAGCTTGCCAAAATCGCATCAGCAAAGCGTTGGCGGTTGTCTTCGGACCAGT
The DNA here is from genome assembly GCA_043101135.1 of Phycisphaeraceae bacterium JB051. Lineage (GTDB taxonomy): Bacteria > Planctomycetota > Phycisphaerae > Phycisphaerales > Phycisphaeraceae > UBA7800. Next base: position 22,126 of record JBICHS010000380.1, on the reverse strand, counting down.
TGTACACAGTGATGTTGTCCCCGAGATTCAGCTTCTCAGATGTGCGATCCGAAGCGGTGACATACCGCTGCATGTAAATCAGGTGCGCCAGATGCTTGAAGCCAGCCTCTTCCAAAGCCAGTAACTCAAAGCGTTGATTGGATTCGAGCAACGCCTGGATGATGCGTGTCTGCTTGCCGTTCTGCACCTGACATGCGTTGGCAATGAGCTTGCCCATGGTCTTGACGAACTTGCGAGCCGGGACACTGCTCAAAAACGCCATACTCGTCTTACCGGCCGAGGGGACCAGCAGCAGTGAAGCCTGAATCAGATCCAAATGGCACGCGGCCCAGCACTCGTCGATATCCATGTCCTGCTGGTTGGCAAAGTTGACGAACTGCTTGACCGCCGGGTCCGTGCTGTCGGGTTTACCGGTCAGGAGCATGCCCAAAGCAGCACGATGCATCGGCCCATGGACACGGATATACCGCATCGCATCAGGCTTTTCGTAATCGAGCATGGTTGAATCCAACGTTGCCATGGGGCATCCCAAAAAAATCTTACAAGTCAGAAGACTCTGATAACAGTTGTGAGTCGTCACGGACGGCTTTACAATATCATACCCGACCGCAACCACTGTCAGTATAGGAAGCAAAACATGAAAATCACGCGACTTTGCGTTGCGATGCTGACTTTGTTCATCATCACTGCGTCCAGCCAGGCCGCCCCCGAGCCGCAAATCGTCCCATCCGACTACCAGTTGGACTTCGACTATGCGACCCCGCAGCCCATTGCCATCCGCAGCCCCAAGGGTAATATCCAGTGGTATTGGTATCTGACCTACACCGTCACCAACAACTCAGGCAATGATCACCTGTACATCCCTGACGTCACCGTCTCCTATGACAATGGTGACATTGTGCAGGCCGGTGCGGACATCCCCGCGTCGGTGTTCAAGGCGATCCAGAAAAAAGAACGCAACCCGCTAATGCTCAGCCCGCTGCAGGTTGTCGGTGAGTTGCTGCAAGGCAAGGACTTTGCCAAGACCTCCGTGGCGATCTGGCCGCACTTTGGTAAAGATGTCAAAGAGATGCGCATCTTCATCGCAGGACTCAGTGGCGAAACCGCCAAGCTCAAAGTCAAAGACCAAAAGGAACCCGTCCTGCTACGTAAAACCCGCATGCTCATCTACGACGTCCCCGGCACGGGCACCCACCCCCAATACCAGAACATCAAACGCAAGACCGACACCTGGATCATGCGATAACGCTTCAAGCAACAATTCAAATCAATTCAATCCCATGAATGCCCCCCGCGTTCGTGGGATTTTTTTACAAGGCATTTTTACCGCAGAGAGGCTCGCCTGCAATGACGAGTGAATCGTGTCTGCCTTGGCATCTGTGTTGATCTGTGTGCATCTGTGGCAAAAACTGCCTTGAACACGACGATCAACTATTCGCCTGGCCGACTGCCACCGGCAACCAATTTCATCGCCAACGACGGGCTGATCGCCTTGACCCAATCGAGCATGCGGTAATGCCCGGGCACGCATAACTCCAGCTTGGGTTTATCCAGCAGCTTCACGATTTTCTTAACCGCTTTCTCCACTGGGATGCCATGCTTGGCTACCTGCTTTTGCATATGCGGTGCGTCATAGCCATGCGTGTCGAAAAATTCCGTCTTGATAATGCCGGGGCAAACGTAGGAAAAATGCACACCGATTCCCTGATGCTCAATCGCCAGACTCTGCGTGAGTGCAACGAGCCCTGCTTTGGCAGCCGCGTACGGGCCATGACCCCACGGGCCGAACTTGGCGGCGATCGACGCGATGTTGATCACATGCCCATGATTGGCTTTGAGCATGCCGGGTAAGACATGATGAATCAACGCAGCAGGCGCGTGATAGTTCACCTGCATGATCTGCTGATGCTCTGCTTCAGTGATTTGCGCAACAGGTCGATAGTCGCCAAACCCCGCATTGTTAAACAGCACATCGGGATGACCATGTTCGGCAATGACCTGCGGGATGACCCGCAAAATCGCAGCAGGATCAGATAAGTCCAATGCCACCGCTTCAACGTTGGGCAATAACTCCGACAACGCATCAAGCCGATCCTTGCGGCGAGCGAATAACACCACACGATTGGCGCGCGGGGAAAGTTGCTTAGCCAATTCCGCACCAATGCCACTGCTGGCACCGGTGATCCAGATGATAGGTTGTTTGAGTGACATGTCTTTTAAACCGCTTGCGGTTTAGCGCTCCTGCGAAGTTTTATTAATCCGTCACGTGTGACACATGCATCACACATTTAATCATGGTACTGTAATTAACCTGATGACGACGAATCCCAAACGAATTTTGATTACCGCCTTTGAGCCCAGTGGCGATGCGCTGGCAGCAGGCGTGGTCCGTGAGCTGCTCACCCGCGATCCGTCCCTGCAAATCCATGCACTGGGGGGCAACAAACTCAAAGACGCCGGTGCTGATTTACTTGAACACACCACCGATCACGCAGCCATGGGACTCAGTGCGTTAAGCCAGTACAACACGCATAAACAACGTCTCAAAACGCTCAAGAGTTGGCTTGCTGAAAATCCCATTGACATGCTCATCCCCGTGGATTCGCCCGCTGCCAACTGGTCGATCTGCAAGCTCGTTAAGACCAACGTCAAAGGTGCCAAGGTGATTCACCTGGTCGCCCCGCAAGTCTGGGCATGGGCAGCATGGCGGGTTCGTCGACTACAGAAATGGTCGGATGGCATTTTGTGTTTACTGCCGTTTGAACCGGATTGGTTTGCCAAGCATAACGTCCCTGCCACATTCATTGGGCACCCGGTGTTCGACCCCAACTGTCACGCACCAGGCAGTGATGAAGAAGCCCACGATTTACCGCAAAGTGAACTCCGCCTGATCATGCTCCCCGGCTCACGGCGTGGTGAGATTGCAAAAAATTGGCCAACCATGGTGCAGGCCTGCCGTGAACTGCTTAATCGCCATCCCGGTGAAGACAAACTGCAAGTCGTCGTCGCGGCATTGGATGATCGTTTGGCAGGCATGATCAAAACCATCACCACCGAGCAAGGCTGCGATGATCTCTGGCAGGATCGTCTTCAACTGACCATCGGCCAAACCGAATCCGTCCTCCGCTGGTCCAACGTCGCGTTGGCAACCTCCGGCACGGTGACCCTGCAAATCGCAGCCCACGGCAAACCCATGGTCGCCATGTTCAACGCCTCGCGTTTTTTGTACCACGCCCTGGGCCGCTGGCTCGTCACCCAACACACCTTCACCTTGCCCAACCTCATTAGCGAATGGCAAAGCAACAAACGCGTCATCACCGAACTCGTCCCCCACTTCGGCAAAGTCGACCCCGTCATCGAAGAAGTCGACAAACTCTTAGCCAACGAAGCAACCCGCCAGCAACAACAAACAGAGTTAGCCAAAGTCATTGGTGCGTTTGAGGGGAAAGTATTTTCAGTCGAAGCAGCGGATCAGTTATTGCAACGGTTTTGATATAAGTATTTTATTCGGGGGAATAATGAATCCAGAGAAAGCTACAAGAAAGCATAGCTTACCAATACTGTTGCTCATTACCGCAATATTTATAGTCTTAAATGTGTGCTTTAAATTTCTGCACAGCAATCTGCATATCAATTTATTTACAGAGATTCCATTATTTATTCTTGGCCCCTTTGGAATAATATACCTCAGCCGAAGTATTTGGTTTGATGCGTTAATGTTTATAAGTTGCCTCTACTGCCCGTTGATATATTTTTTCGTTACGAGCAAGCATAAAGCCGGTATCTTCTTTGCCATTGTGATTCTCTGGCTAGCAACCAGTATGTACATTTTCATGAGTCTTCTTTAGTGATTTTATCACTCGCTTACTCATCCTGATCTTTTTGCATCTTCGATGCAACAGCATCACGCAGTGATGCAGCTATTGTTGATGCGGTAAGATGCGACGTATGTTCGTTTTTGAAAATAGCTGCGACACTGCGTGTCGCTGAAACCGCATCGCGGTTTATATCATTTACTCAACCCCTTCACCCATATCTCCGACTTCTCTTCGAAGACCTGCCGGAACTTTTTCATTGCGTGGGCCAGTAAATCTGACTGCTGCTGGCGGGTGAGATTGATGACGCGTTTGACGGCTTTGTCGTCGAGTTGATTGACATGTTCGTGGATTTGATCGGATAGTTCTGCAAGATCGTGGTGATCGCCCAGATCGTCTGCGATGGTTTTGAGTTTGCTGCGAAGTTTGTTGAGCTTTTTGTTCTCGGGGTTGTACTCGGCTAATAGTTCCAATTGGTAGAGCAGATGCTTGACCCATTTGCGGAAGCGGTGGCATAGCACCGGGTCACTGTTGGGAGTATCAGCCTGGACTTGTTTGCCCAACCGTCTTGCTTTGGCGTAGGTATGTTGGAGGCGGGTGGCAAGACAGCGTTGCTGCTGCTTAAGGGTGAGGTCATCCATGGGATGGTTGAGCCAATGCTCGTAGGCAAAGCTCAGCAGGTCGGCGATGCGCTTCCAATCGATTTGAGCATCTGCAGGCTGATCGTCTTGCGTTTCAAGCGTGGTCCAGCGTTCCTGAAGGATGGCAACGCTGCTCATGGTTTTGGGCTTCTGGCGATCTTCGCTGACCTGGGCGAGTTGGTTGAGGGTTTGTTGCTGAACATGTTGATCACGGGGAGAAGCCAGCAGGCGACAGATGTCGCGGACCCAGTGGTCGGTGGTGCGCCAGGTCTCATCGCCCCAAACTTCGCGCATGAGCCTGCCCCAGGCACGCAGGCGCTTGCCGGTGGTCCGTAGGTCGTGGATCACCCCCGGGTCGTTGCGCGTGGCGTCACTGGCCATGGCCTGAGCGTCGGTGATAGCAGAGAGCACACGCTCTCGGATTTGCTCAAATGTCAGCGGGATTCGGGGCATGTGTTTGACGGTTTAACAGGTGAATCGGATCAAGCACTAAAACACGTAACATTTTATCCGACAGAGAACAATAAACACATGCTCATCGAGATTGATTGGGTTTTTAACAATGCCAGTGATTAGGGAATAGGGAGTCGTGAATAGGCAAAGACATCATCAATAACGCACACATGACATTCGTTTTCACAACCCTACTCCCTACTCCCTAATCACTATTCCCTCTGCCTTTTCCCTTCTGACTTCCCTATTCCCGGGGGTGCTGCTACTATATATGGCTCGCTTTGCCCGACTCCGAACCGTTGCAAGGCGTCCAAATTGGTGGAATTGATTTTGTAAACCCTCAGCTGCGATGACGCAGGAGATGAGCCGATGGCCCGTCCGATGACGATGACCGAAAAGATCCTTGCCGCCCATGCCGGTAAGAACGAAGTGACCCCAGGCGAAAACGTGTGGGTCGATGTCGATGTGCTGATGACCCATGACGTGTGTGGCCCCGGGACCATCGGTATCTTCAAGGAAAAATTCGGTGCCGACGCCAAGGTCTGGGACAACACCCGTATTCCCATCATCCCTGATCACTACATCTTCACCGCTGAAGACAAGTGTCACCGCAACATTCAAATCCTCCGCGACTTCGTCAAGGAACAGGGCATCAAGTATTACTACGATCCTGACTTCCTGAACACCGAAGCCGGCAGCGGCATGCCCAACCCGTACCGCGATCCGAACAAGACCTCCTACAAGGGTGTCTGTCACAAAGCATTACCCGAAGAAGGTCACTGTCGTCCCGGCGAAATCATGCTCGGCACCGATAGTCACACCTGCACCGCAGGCGCCTTCGGTCAGTTCTCCACCGGCGTGGGCAACACCGATGCAGCATTTGCAATGGGGACCGGCAAGACATGGCTCAAAGTCCCGCCGACCATGAAGTTCACCTTCCATGGTGATATCCCGGCCTACCTCACCGCCAAGGATTTGATCCTCGCGGTCATCGGTCGCATCGGCTTCTCCGGCGCAACCTACAAAGCGATGTACTTCACCGGTAGCGGCATCAGCTCGCTGACGCTTGAAGACCGCATGACACTGACCAACATGGCCATCGAAGCGGGTGGCAAGAACGGCATCTGTGACGTCGACGAAAAGACACTGGCCTATGTCCGTGCACGTAGCAATCGTCCCGACTGGACTGTCTACACCGAAGACGAAGGCGTGGAGTATGACTTCGAAGCCGAATGGGACCTTGGCAGCTTTGAGCCGCTGGTCGCAGCACCGCACTCACCGGACAATACCAAGACCGCCCGTGAATGCTCGGACGTGAAACTCGACCGTGCCTACATCGGTTCCTGCACCGGCGGCAAGATCACCGACATGATATTTGCAGCCAACATCCTTAACGGCAATCAGGTCAAGATCCCGACCTTCGTCGTGCCCGGCTCCACGGAAGTGCACTCGGATATGCGTCGCCTGGGTCTGAACGGTGAACCGGTCAAGGATGGTGAAAAGTCCATCGAACAGGTGCTCATCGATGCCGGTTGCATGATGGGTGCTGCCAGCTGTGCAGCCTGTCTGGGTGGCCCGCAGGATACCTTCGGTCGTCTCAACGAACCGGTCAACTGCATCAGCACCACCAACCGTAACTTCCCCGGCCGCATGGGTCACAAGGAAGCTGGCGTGTACCTGGCGTCACCGTTGACCGCTGCCGCATCTGCCCTCACAGGCAAGGTCACCGACCCCCGCGAATTCGTCAGTGAACCCATCCAAACCGGCACCGCTGGCGTCTGTTAAACCGCTTGCGGTTTAGCGCGGCCTCTAAAAACGAGCTGGGATGGATGAACCACAGAGGCACAGAGACACAGAGTAAAAAATCAGAATAAAAACTCTGCCTTAAATCTCTGTGACTCTGTGTCTCTGTGGTAAAGACAACAAAAGCCCCGCCCCCCGGAAGTGCTCGGAAGACCAATCCAATTTCACTTACAATCTCAGGGGCACCGATCACACCACGATCGTGCCCCTGTTTTTTTAACGACTCATCACGCACGAAAGACTCACACCATGAGCAGCGAACTTGCCTCCATGTATGTCCCGGCCGATGTGGAACCGGATATCACCAAACTCTGGAACGATGCCAACGCATTTCATGCGACGCCCGAAGATAAGGGTGTACCGTATTCCATCGTCATCCCGCCGCCGAATGTCACCGCTGCGCTGCACATGGGGCACGCGCTCAACAACACCTTGCAGGACATCCTCACCCGCTATCACCGCATGGCAGGATTCAACGCCATGTGGATGCCCGGCACGGATCACGCTGGCATCGCCACCCAAACCGTCGTCGACAAACGGCTGCAAGCTGAAGGCAAGCCTGCCCTCAAAGAACACAAGCAGATGGAGCTCAACGGTGAAGGTGGCCGAGATAAGTTCATCGCGCTGGTGCAGGATTGGAAAGATGAATACGAAGGCCGTATCACCGATCAGCTCAAAGCCATGGGCTGTTCGTGTGACTGGGATCGCCAGCGGTTCACCATGGACGAAACCTGTGCCAAGGCCGTGCGCGAAGCGTTCTTCCAATTGTTCAAAGACGGTCTGATCTATCGCGGCAAACGACTGGTCAACTGGGACCCTGCAACCCAAACCGCATTGGCTGACGACGAAGTCGAAATGCGCGACATCGACGGCTTCTTCTATTACATGAAGTACCCCATCTGCGATAAGGATGGCAGCCTCACCGGCGCATTTGCCACCGTCGCCACCACCCGACCCGAAACCATGCTCGGCGATACCGCTGTCGCTGTGAATCCCGACGATCCAAAAAACAAGCACACCATCGGCCAATTCGTGAAGCTTCCCATCGTCGACCGCATCATCCCCATCATCGGTGATGACTACGTCGTGATCGGTGACCCTGAATCGTCCGACGAAAAAGCAAAATTCGCTTCCGGCTTTTTGAAGGTGACCCCTGCCCACGATCCAAACGACTACATGATCGGTCAGCGTCACGACCTGCCCATCATCAACGTGATGGCATTGGATGGCAGCATCAGCATCACCCACGGTTGGCCGGAGAGTGAAAAACCCGAAACCAACGAAACGCTCAAACCTTTCGTTGGACTCTCACGTGAAGATGCCCGCAAAGCCATCATCAAATGGTTTGAAGCCAACGATCTCTTTGCAGAGAAGAAACCGTACAAGCACAGCGTCGGCCACAGCTATCGCTCCCACGTCCCCGTCGAACCTTACCTTTCCGACCAGTGGTACGTGAAGGTCACCGACGATCGCCTTGCAGGTGCAGCACTCAATGCCATGTCCCCCAGCCAACGGCAGAAGTCCGAGGGCTGCGTCTGGAAAGAGGGCGAAAGCTTCACCGAAGATACTGGCGAGTTAACGTTCTATCCCGCCCGCTATGCCAAGAATTTTCAGTCTTGGCACGAAAACATCCGCGACTGGTGCATCAGCCGCCAGTTGTGGTGGGGACATCGGATACCGGTGTGGAGTAAGCATTCCAATCCAGATGACCCACAGCTTCCCGCTGATATCAAAGCGTTTTTACAGTCCGGCCGGGAAGGGCGTTTTACCGATGAACTCAAGCAGTCTGTGAAGAATGCCGCTGAACAATGGGTTGAACGTGGTTGTGCGATTTCAATTCGCTATCCAAGCGATAGAGAATTTGAATGGAATATCTGTATTCCTGCTTCGTTGTCTGAGCAAGACGAACAGCAGTTGGTTTCTGACCTTGAACAACAAGGCTTCGTGCAAGACCCCGACGTCCTCGACACTTGGTTCAGCTCCGGACTCTGGCCGATGTCGACGATGGGTTGGCCGGAAGAGACCGATGTGCTTAAGACGTGGAACCCGTCGACGGTGCTGTGTACCGCGCGTGAGATTATCACGTTGTGGGTTTCGCGAATGGTCATGTTCAACAAATACTTCCGTGGCGGTGATCTGCCGTTTAAGGATGTGTTCATTCACGCGATGATCCAGGATGGCCATGGCCAGAAGATGAGTAAATCGCTGGGTAATGGTGTGGACCCGTTCGACATCATTCACTCGCATGGCAGCGATGCGATGCGATTCACGCTGGCAAGCATGACCACGCAGACGCAGGACGTTCGCCTGCCGGTGGACATGGTTTGCCCGCACACCGGCGACAGCTTCACGCCCAAGTATGTTGGCGATGGTCGTGGCCATAAGGTTGCTGCTCCCGTGCAGGACAACCCATCGGCCAAGGGTAAGAAGATGGTCTCCAGCTACGGCGTGGCGTCGGGCAAACAGGCTCCGACGGATGACATGCCCGCTGCCCGCAACACCAGTGAAAAATTCGACCTCGGTCGTAACTTCGCCAACAAGCTTTGGAACGCAGTGCGCTTCAGCTTGTCCAACATCGAAGAGCTTCAAGGTGAAGCCGGTACTGGCGAGTTGACGCTTGCAGACAAGTGGATTCTCTCGCGTCTGGCTCAGACCATTGCATCGACCACCAAGGCGATCAAGGGTTACGAGTTCAAGCCGTACGCCGATGGTCTGTACGATTTCATCTGGCGTGACTTCTGTGACTGGTACATCGAAGCCGTCAAGCCGACGATCAAAACCAATCCCGCACAGGCCAATGTGTTGGCAACGGTGCTCGACACCATTTTGCGTTTGCTTCATCCCGCGATGCCTTACATCACCGAGAAGTTGTGGGAGCGTTTGAATGCTGTCGTACCGCAACGTGGTGTTGACGGTTTGGCAATTCCTGCCTGTGATCTTTTGGTCAAAGCTGCCTGGCCGATTGCGGATGAATCACTGATCGACACTGATGCACTCAAGGAGTTTGACCTTCTTGTGGACGTAGTCACTGCAGTGCGTCAGGTGCGTACCGCTTACAAGATTCCGCCACGCCAACAGGTGGTCTGTTCGATCAAAGCAAGCGGTGACAACGCAACGCGTCTGGAAGCTTCAAGCGGTTTACTCAAGACATTTGCTGCGATCAGTGAATTGAGCGTTGCTGCGGACATGAGTAAACCACAGAACGCAGCCAGCGCGGTGCTCGGTGACATGGAAGTCTATCTGCATGATCTGGTCAACGCGGATGAAGAAAAGGAACGCTTGACCAAGTTGATTGGCGATGCCCAGAAACAGGCCAAGGGTCTGGAAGGACGCCTGGCCAACCCAAGCTATGCCCAAAAAGCACCCGCCCATTTGGTGCAACAGACCCGCGATCAACTTGCTGCAAAACAAGCCGAACTCGAATCGCTCAAACAACAGCTAGCGAGTTTGTAACCCCCCGCCCCCGGAAGTATCACATCGACAAACATGCACATGAGAGTATGTAAGTCGAACATCAATCTAAAAACAGGCGCGTGTACCTTACGACACGCGCCTGTTTTTATTTTCAACGAAACAACAATCATCAATCATAGATTGGCATGTCACCTGCATAGACCATTGATGCACCTTCATAATCAAACAGACTATCATTCTTGAAATGCGATTTGCCATACTTTGTCTGGAACTGGTCGTGTGTGGCTTCAAAAGTCACATGGTTATCATTCCAACCGATACTACCACGCCAATGGTCATCATTTCGCGTCCAGATACTTCGGATATGGCCCTTCTTGTTTTTCGCCAGCATTCGGTCAGAGAGCACGATTGCATCTTCGTTTTGCGTATCCCGCCATTCATCCAACCTAATGGATTGGGAGTCTGACAAATTCAGCATTGCAAATGAATAATTTTTTGTTGTAAAAGCACCTTTTTGCCATGCGATTTTCGTATCTCTTGGAGAGATGAGATACTCACTGGTGAAGTAATTATCATTGAGCAACATCATAAATCGCGTTTCAACTGTACTGTCTTGAAGCAAGTTGCCTTTAGCATCCATGCCCGGGAAATAGCCATTATTGCCTTGACTGAATAACAGCAAGGCAGAATGAATACCACGTATTTGAGTTGAGTTTTGCATTTGGGGTGCAGTTCTTCCCAGGCAAGGCAGAACCAAAATATAAAGCAACACTACAAGTACCAAAACAACCAGCATGTCTATCAATGAAAAAGCAAAAACTCTGCATTTCAAAGTATTATTTAATCGCTTCATTGCGAACCCTCCGAATCAATGATGTCATCTATTCCCTGATACACCATCGACGCACCAACGGTGTCGAAGAGGTTGTCATCGACATAGCCTAGCTTGTTTGCGCCCCAACCATAAGCTGTCAAAGGCAGGATATGCGACTTAATGCGTTCAACGTGATTATCATTAAAGGCAACCGCTCCTTCCCAGGGGCGTGTCATTTCCGGTGTGTATGAAGTCTGTACACTGCTCAGAACCCGCTTGCCATCTTCTCGTTTGCCGAGGATCGCACGGTCAGACAGCATGACGGCTTGACTGTTACTCGTCTCTTGCCAATCATCATTTCTTGGGCTGTTTTCATCTGACAGATTCAACATGGCATAGGAGTAATTCGCTGTTGTCGGCCGGACATCGGTTTGCGTCAAAGCGGTTTTGGACTCCGATGGGCTGATGATGTATTCGCCGGTGAAGTAATTCTCATCAAGCATCAACTGGAAACGATACTCCACGGAGTAATCGTCCATCCGCTTGCCATCGGCTGTAAAGCCGGGGTAATAAGACTTGTTATCTTGAGCATAAAGAAATAGTCCAGAATGAATACCGCGAAGTTGGTTTGCATTCATCAGCGGTCTTGAATGACCGCCCCGTCTTGCACCCAATGCCGGCAGGAGCAGTATGATCCCCAGCGCAACCAAAGCCAACACAACAATCAATTCAACATATGTAAATCCGCGCGTTCGCAAAATCATTTTTCACCTCAATTCACAGGTGTTTATTTAAAACACAATCATTGGCCGGGATCGATGAGCTTGTCCTTACCAGAGTAGATGAGTGATGCGCCTTGGGTGTCGAAAAGGTTGTCATTCTCATACGACTGATCACCATACAGTGTATTCAATCGGTCATGTGCAGCTTCGAAGGTAACGTGATTATCGTTGAATGCGACCTGGCCACGCCATTGGGTTTTGTCTTTACTGGGATTGGTGTTGACGGAACGTATCGCACCCTCTTTACCATTGGCAATAGCGCGATCGGAAACGATCACCGCCTCGGCGTTGCATGTATCACGCCATTCGGCCATGCGTGGTGAGGATTCGCCGGCCAGGCTGAGCATTGCGTAAGAGTAATTGGCAGTGGTCGGCATGATGCCCATTTGTGTCAAAGCCGTCTTGGTTTCACTGGGATTGATGATGTACTCGCCTGTGAAATAATTGTCATTAAGCAGTACTTTGAACCGGCCTTCCACAGAAATATCACCAACAGGCTTACCCAACGTATTAAAACCGGGATAGTAAGTATTGTTACCTTGAGAGAACAAAACCAGAGCGGTATGAATGCCACGCAGCTGCGAGCTTTGATGTGGAGGACGGCGTCTTCGTTGTTGATACTTCAACATCACCATCAACAACGCGACGCTAATCATTACCACGACCAACACCACGAGACAGTCAACCAAACTAAAACCACGTGAACGACATTTCATTTTTCACCTCATTTCACAGGTGTTTATTGGAACAGGAATCAATCAAACAAAACAAAAACAACATCAATCATTTGCCCGGATCGATGAGCTTGTCATTACCAGAGTAGATGAGTGATGCGCCTTGAGTATCGAAAAGGTTATCGTCTTCAAACATCGCTTCGCCATATTGTGTTTTGAGCTGGACGTGTGTTCTTTCCATGGTGACGTGGTTATCATTCCAGCCGACACTCCCGATCCAGTTGGTGACATTTGCTTTGGGCGTGGTGTGCACAGATTTGATCGCGCCGTCTTTACCGTTGGCTATGGCGCGATCGGAGAGTACGACAGCATCACCATTGGACGTATCTCGCCATTCGAGATTGCGTGGTGAATCATTCACACTCAGATTCAACATCGCGTAAGAGAAGTTGGCAGTCGTTGGCATGATGCCGGTCTTCATCAGCACTGTCTTGGTTTCACTGGGACTGATCATGTATTCGCCGGTGAAGTAGTTGTCATCATGTAATTCTTTGAAGCGAAACGCAACGGACGAATCTTCGAGTGGTTTGCCGTATGCATCAAAGCCGGGATAGTAGGTGTTATTGCCTTGCGAGAAGAGGACCAATGCAGAATGAATACCACGGATTTGCGTGGAGTTCTGCATATCCCGACCACAACTGGTTGCCCGCCCTAGTTCGGGTAGAGCAATACCCAAAGCAACGAGCCCCAGAATACAGATGATCACGATCAATAAATCAACCAGACCAAAACCACGTGAGTGATAGGACATTTTTCACCTCATTTCGTAGGTGTTTATTTGAATAGGAATCAATAAAACGAGACTAATGCGACCTCATCACTTGCCCGGATCGATGAGCTTGTCATTGCCGGAGAAGATGAGTGATGCGCCCTGGGTGTCGAAGAAGTTGTCATTGGCAAAAGTTTCATCACCGTAGCGGGTATCGAATTGATCATGGGTGGCTTCAAAGGTGACGTGGTTATCATTCCAACCGACACTGCCACGCCACTCGGTGGTATTTTTGGATGGGCGTGTGTGGACAGATTTGATCGCCCCGTCTTTGCCGTTGGCAATCGCACGGTCCGAGAGCACGACAGCTTCGGAGTTGGATGTGTCCCGCCATTCGTTGATCCGTGGCGAATCATTAACACTCAGATTAAGCATGGCATAGGAGAAATTGGCTGTTGTTAGTTTGGCATCCATATTCCCCAAAGCCGTTTTGTCGCCCCATTCCGTGGGAGCGATGATGTACTCACCTGTGAAGTAATTGTCATCAAGCAATTGCTTGAAGCGAAACGCAACGGAGATATCTTCGAGCGGCTTGCCATACTCATCAAAGCCGGGATAGTAGGTGTTATTACCCTGTGAAAAGAGCACCAATGCGGAATGAATGCCACGCAGTTGTGTGGAGTTTTGCATTTGTCTTGCAGGTCTGCGACCGCCGAAGCTGGGCAATGCAACCCCCAGTAAAAGTAAACCCATCAGAATCACCATCACCACCAGTAAATCAACCATGGTAAAGGCGCGCGGCTTTCGGTCGCAACCAATACGACAATAAGAATGTTGAGACATGGGATTTCCTCTCTCTTCCATGCGATGTGAACGATGCAATCGTTGATCTTCCCAATCAACACACAGACAACGCGCCTGCTGTACCGTCACATCTGTCTCGATATGAATCAAAATGGATTCCCGCTGTGATTGCGGGCATGAATGAATGGCCCCCTATGGATCATTGCGATCCCGTGGAAGTTTGGCTTTCAGTAAACGAATCAGCTCTCTCTTTCTGATTCGTTAACTGCTATCCATTATATCTGCGATGTGCGTGATCCCTCATGAAAAAATGAGGTTCAGTCAAAAAAGATCAACGCACGTGATCGTCATGCAAGCCATCACGTGCGTTGACCAAGAGATTTTATTTTCCAGGCAATGTGCCTAAACAGGTTGTTTACTTTTGATCACCGTTGAAATACTGGCGTGTCCCACCTGCGGAGATCGCATTGCCGATACGCTTGATGGCCAAGGTGTATGCAGCCGTGCGCATGTCGACGAGATGTTCATCCATGATGTCATAGACTTCACCAAACGACCGCGACATGATGGCCTGAAGACGATGATGCACTTCATCGACGGTCCAGTAGAAACCCGCACGATTCTGAACCCATTCAAAATAACTCACCGTCACGCCGCCGGCATTGGCGAGAATGTCGGGGACGATCAGTTTATGCTTCTCAATGAGGACTTTGTTAGCATCATTACTCACCGGGCCGTTGGCTACCTCAACAATCACCGGCGCCTTGATGTCCTTGGCATTATCGAGAGTGATTTGATTTTCCATCGCAGCAGGGATCAGTAAATCCACATCCAACTCAAGCAACGCCTCATTGGTGATGCTTTGCGACTCAATGAGTTCACACACCGAACCTTCACAGTAAACGGCTTTAAGCTGACGTGATTCATTTTTGAATTTCATCAAACTCGGAATATCAAAACCTTCTTCGCGATAAATCGCACCACGTGAATCACTGACCGCAACAATGCGATACCCATCAGCATGAAGCAGGCGAGCGACATGTTGGCCCGCATTACCAAAGCCCTGCACCGCAACGGTGATCTGGGACGGTTCCCATTTGCGTTTGCGTTCGAGCTCCTTGATGCAGTAATACGCACCACGACCGGTGGCATCATCACGCCCCAGTGAACCACCCAGCGCGATGGGTTTACCAGTGATGACCGCAGGCGTGCTTTTGCGCTGAATGTTGGAATATTCATTCATCATCCAACCCATGATCATCGCATTGGTGTAAACATCGGGCGCGGGGATGTCAGTGTCAGGGCCGATGAAATCTGCCATGCGATCAACAAAGCCACGCGAGAGTTTTTCAAGCTCCATGCGTGAAAGATCCTTGGGATTAACGATGATCCCACCCTTGGCACCACCATAAGGAATGTCGACCACTGCACACTTGCAGGTCATCCAGAATGCCAGCGCTTTGACTTCATCCAGCGAGACATCGGGGTGATAGCGAATGCCCCCCTTGGTTGGGCCGCGTGTGTTGTCATGTTGCACGCGATAGCCTTCGAACACCTGCAGCGTCCCGTCATCCATTCGCACAGGAATACTCACCTGCATGATGGCTTTGGGGTGACGCAGTCGGGCGAGCACTTCCGGATCGACCTTGGCTAATTTGCCAGCGTCATCCAACTGCTTGATGGCATCTTCGAAAAGAGAATGGTCAGACATGCGAATACTCCTGTGGACTTGGAGCCAATTGCTGATGCACCTTTAAATATCAGATACAAAAATCAATCAACAATTAATAACTTGAAAATGGACGTCAGATTGATCGGCCGCCGACGGTTAACTCGGCCATCTGCACGCGTGATGCAGCAAGCTTGTCGGTCGCAATGACCGTGCCTTGCTTATTCACACGCCCAAATGTCAGCACACCCGTGGGGCAACTCTGCACGCAGGCACTGCAACGCACGCACTCGGGGTCTTCCATGTGATTACCCTTGTTGGCAAAGTTCATGATGTCGATCCCCTGGTGGCAGACCGACGTGCAGACATTGCAGCTGATGCATTTGCTTTTCTCAGCAATGATGCGGAATTGGCTAAACCGGGCATAGATGTGCATCAATGCTGCCAACGGGCAGGCAAAGCGACACCAGACGCGACCTGAAAAATGAAAGTACAAACCAAAACCGATGATGCCTGCAAAGAGCAGGTCGATGAACCAGGCATAGTTCAAACCGGGGATGCCTTTGAGGACCGCTTTGTACGCTGTGCCGACGAAACTGCCGGGCCATATCCATGAGAACACGCGCGTCACCAGCAGGAAAATACAGACCGCAAGAAACGCCTGCCCGATCATGTTGAGCTTATTCCAAAATGGACCGTGGGGCATTTTCTGACGATGTGTATCACCAAGCGTCTCAGCCATCCCGCCGCAGGAACAGATCCAACCACAGTACGCACCCTTGCCCCAGCGTCGAACCATCAGTGGGATGAGAACGAACGTCTGGATCAAGCTGATGAACAGCCACAACCACATCGGCTGCTCCGTGAACACGTTCCAGACAAACAGCGGCCAGGCGAGTATAAAACCAAACGCGTGGTAATACGCACGACCGTTGGGGTCCCAATCCACACGTGGGAATAGCTGATCAGCCAACCAACCCAGCACGCCCGAATCGAACATGCCGTTGTTGCCCATCCAAGGCAGTAGAATGTAAGGCAGGATAAATAGCGGTAACCACTGCACCGCGATCAACGTCCACGTCTGCACTGTCACATAAGGCGTCTTACGACGTTTAATACGACGGATGCCAAAGACCAACATCACCACGCAGTACAACGTCGAATAGTAAAACCCCGGGGATGCCAGCGAATTGTTCAACGTTCCCAGTAAATGTGAAGGGTCCGCAAACGCGTCACTGATCCCCGTCATCCATTGCGGGACCTTGTACGGGAACCATTGATTGCGGGCAAACCAATCACCGATTGGAAGCCAGACGCCCGGTTTTTTCCAGTGATAAATGAAGGTGAAGATTGCTAACACCGCAATCAGACTCACCCACCATTTTGCATTGCGGTCACCATTGATATGAATGCCGGACTTGCGGAAGAAGTCCAGGGGCGCTTCTCTACCGATGAGCGTGATGACTGCATCGTTATCGAAGGTGATCTCCTGCTTATCTTGATTCATGAGGGTGACATTACTATCAGTAATGGCTTTGACGGTGCTTGCCATCTCCAGTTTGAGTTTGTTTTGCGCTTGGAGCTCATTGAGTTTTTCAACGTTCTCAGGCTTGGGACGCGAGAATTCGGGCTTGCGGTAACTGAGTGTGACATGGGCATTTTTTTCAGCCAGCGCGATGGCTGCTTCCAGAGCACTATCACCGCCACCGACGACGAGGACGTTTTGCTTGGCATAGGCTTTGGGGTCATGCAGTCGGTTGGTGACCTTATGCGTCAACTCCTCGCCGGGGACATTGAGCTTGCGATAGTTGCCACTGCGACCGATGGCAATGATCACACGATGGGCTTTGATCACATCGTCTTTGACCTGCACTTCAAGTAATTTCCCAACACGTTTGACCGCATCCACCTTGGCGATGGTCGGTTCGATGCCAGCCTGCTGGACTTGTTGATGCAGGTCATCGAGCAGGCCTTCCTTGATGTCGGACTTGGCGTTGAATTGCAGATCACCCGCCGGGGTCATGTCTGTGGGATAAGTGTAAATCGGTTTGGCTTTGGGGAAGTTTTCAATGGTTGCAAAAGGCTGTGAAGCTTCAAGCAGTTCAAAGCGCAAGCCCTGTTTTTTAGCTTGCATTGCTGCAGCATAACCAGACACCCCACCACCGATGATGACGATGTCACGGATGTTACTATCCGAAACATCACGCTTGGAAAAGGCTGCATCGTTGGTGATGGTATCGACCGCACGTGCCCCGGTGTCAGCGGAGAATTTGAGCAGTGGCACCCCCGTTAAATCCCCGACGACATAAATGCCTGGCACATTGGTTGAGCCGTCATCATTGACCATGGGCATTTTCTCGACTTTGCCTGCCGGCCAGCGCGTATGCAGCCAATGCGTATAGCGTGAGATGATTGACATGGGTGACCCCTAGTTTGCATAGTGATCGCGCCACACACGATACCACCAGTGTGCGCGTCATGCTTGATATTTGTGATTCAGGTTTAAAACAACGACGCTCATATAGTCATCATGCTGTCGGTTTTATTCCGAAAGGTTGTCAGAATATCTGATCCAAGTGTGAATGCGTATGCGAAGTCAGCGACACGCAGTGTCGCAGCTAGTCTCAAAATGCGTTTGAATACACTTGGTAAAGATCGACTTTAATCCAGGGCTTGGACTTCGCTGACGAGTTCTTTACGTTGAATCTTGCCGGTGGGGTTCTTGGGCAATTCATCTTTGAGGATAAACTTCTTGGGCATCTTGAAGCTGGCGAGATTAGCTTTGCATGCGGCCTTGATCGCAGCTTCGTCGTAAGTTGCGTCTTCCTGCATCTCGATGAAGGCCACCGCGACTTCACCTCGTTTTTCATCAGCCTTACCGAGTACCGCAGAAGCTTTGACGCCATCGACTTTGTTGATGACTTCTTCGATCTCTCGTGGGAAGACATTCTCCCCGCCGATGATCATCATCTCTTTGCTGCGGCCGGTGATGTACAGGCGGCCGACTTCGTCGACTTTGCCAATATCACCGGTACGGAAGAAGCGTTTTTCCTGACCATCCAAAGGATCAACCAACTGGACGAAGACATCCTTATCCAGCTCCGGTCGCTTGTAATAGCCCTTCATGACAATGGGACCGGCAATGAGAATATGCCCATCGGTGCCCACTGGCAGTGGTCGGTCATGATCATCGACAATGAGATTGCGCACGCCCGGCAGCGGTGTCCCCACCGAGTATCGCTTGGCCAATTCGGGCACGGACCAGTTGGTGGCAGGTGACGTTTCGGTCAGTCCATAACCTTCAAGCAGGTGAATCCCAAAACGCTTGCGGAGATTGTTGTAGACACTTTCAGGAAGCGGCTCACCGCCGGAGACCGGCAGGCGGATGGAGGCAAAGTCTTCGGGCTTGCCAGACTTCACGCTCAGTAATGCGCCATACATCGAAGGCACCGCCATGATGACGGTCGGCCGATGTTCACGAATCAATCCGACAACCTTGCCGGGAACAAAGCGCGCGGTGTAGACCACCTTAACGCCAACACACAAGGGAAGCATTGTCAATGCGGTGAGACCAAAACAGTGAAATTGCGGGAGCACGCCCAGGAACACATCATCGGGTTTGATGTGAATGTGTTTGTTGATTGCATCAATCTCGGATTTGAGATTGCCATGCGTGAGCATCACACCCTTGGGCAGGCCACTGGTCCCCGAGGTGTAAAGGATCAAGGCCAGATCATCCTTGTCATGCAGTGGCGGGAAACTCAGCGGGGGCACCGACGGCTTGGGCATGTCTTCCATCAGCAGCACGCGCACATGTGATGGCAGGGCTTCAGGGCCACCAATGTAATCGAGCATCGGCTTGACAGTGATGATCGTCTGCAGACCTGAGTCATTGATCAGATGCGTGCGTTCGGTGTCATTAAGCAGATAGTTAACAGGGACAGCGACTTTACCTGCAATCCAGGCACCGAGTAGTGCAATGGGATAGGTTGCTGAAGTCGGGAGCAACACACCGACCTGTGGTGACGGGCAGGCGCCTTCGAGCCAATCCGCAACGTAATACGCCCCTGCCGCGACTTTGCCATAGCTCCAAGTTCCGCGATCATCGACCACCGCCGTTTGCGTGGGTTGGGAGATCGCCCGCCCGAGAATTGAAGTCAGTAAGCTCATGCGAAAAATTGTACCGACTCTCATGCGCGATTGTTGCAGTTTTTTGTCAATTCGTACAGAAATGGCGTGATGCCATCAGGGTGATCTTCAGCATGTTCATGTCGATGATGCTTGTGCTTACCATGCCATTACGCAGCACCGGATTGGGCATCATCTTCCAATGCCGTGTTCTGGCCGGGGATCGGCAAGCGGATGGTGAAGGTGCTGCCATGACCGATTTTGCTTTCCACGTCGACGGTCCCGCCGTGTACGGTACTCACATGCTTGACAATGGACAGCCCAAGCCCCGTGCCGCCCAGCGCACGACTGCGGGCTTTGTCACTGCGATAAAACCGTTCAAAGAGTCGGGGCAGGTGCTCTGCTTCAATGCCTTGGCCATGGTCGGTGATGTTGATGGTGATCCACTCATCAGTCTGCAATGCACGAAGCTGCACCGGGGTGTCTTCGGGGCTGTACTTGATGGCATTGTCCAAGAGGTTGACCACAGCCTGTTCGAGCAACGGTGAATTGATATGGGCGGTGAGGTCCGGTGAACAGTCGACCTGTATATCAACCTTCTTATCATGAGCCTTGGCAGAACAAGTCTCAGCAGCATCCTGCAACACGCCAAGGATCCCGCCCGCCGTCAGATCAACGTGCTTGGATTCGCCTTCCTGTTCGAGTCTTGCCAGCGTGAGCAGGTCTTCGACGATGGCATGAAGTCGGTCGGCCTGACGGGCGATGATGGCCAGGAAGTTGGGGACACCCTCTTCTTCGGAGAGAATGCCACTGTCGATAAGCGTTTCCGCGGACGCCTTGATGGTGCTGATGGGCGTTTTGATTTCATGGGACACGTTGCCCACAAAGTCGCGGCGGACCTGTTCAAGACGGCGCATCTCGGTGACATCGTGAAGCACGATCAACCCGCCGACGCGCTTGCCACGTGCATCGCGTAGCGCAGTGCCCTGAGCCTGCAGATAGTGTTCACGGTAAATCGTCTGCGTGCGATCCTTGGGGTCGGACACCGGTAACGTCAACACCAGATCCGCCTCCACCGGCGCATCGGCTTCGAGCACCTGTGCAACCAGTGACTGTAACCCCGGGTTACGGATCACCTCATGGATACTGCGACCAATTACATCGCGCACGCTCATGCGAAGGAACAATTCCGCAGCACGGTTGAAGTTGAGTATGCGTTCATCCAGATCAAAGGCGATCACACCTTCGACCATCGATGCGAGGACGGTTTCCAATTCGTTACGCTGTTCAATCACGGTGCGCAGGCGATCACCCAATTGTTGTGCCATTTTGTTGAGTGACTCACCCAACGATGCCACCTGCAATGGGCCGTCCACCTCAATGGCTTGCGTCAGATCACCTGCAGCAAAGCGTTCAGCACCGGTGCGCAATGTCCGCAGGGCTCGGCTGATAAGCATGAGGATGATGAACATCACGGCTGCAAACAGACCAAAGCCGATGAGCAATGCCAGAATATGCGGCTCTGCACCAGACAGATCAAATGCCGCGATGGCTAATGTCGGATTGAGGCTGGGCAATTGCGTCCCCTTGCAAAAGGCCAACGTTTAGTGTGGCCAACGGACTTGATCCTAGACGAAACACAGCGAGGTGCGTGCATGACACAACTGCAACGGCATATACCGCTGTTGCTAACATTGTAAGGAATTTGATGGCCCCCGGTGTGTCAATCATGTGTTGATTCGGTGACTATTCCTTGAATCGATAGCCGACGCCACGGACGGTTTCGAGGTTGCTGCCGTGATCACCGAGCTTGCGACGCAGGGCAACCATCTGCACATCAACGCTGCGATCGGTCACAGCCGCCAGGCCGCCGTGGATGGCTTCGATGATCTGTTGGCGGGTGAACACGCGACCGGGACGGGTAGCCAGCAGGTTCAGAAGGCGAAACTCGGTAGCCGTCAGGTCGATAGGATCATCTTCAATACGCACTTCATGGCGACCACGATCAATGACCACGTCACCGACGTTGATGCAATCCTCGCCATCGGGTTCCGGTGCGTTGGGATCACCGCTGCGACGCAGCACGGCCTTGATCCGGGCCATGAGCACACGGGGGCTAAACGGCTTGGGGATGTAATCATCAGCCCCCAGCTCCAACCCCACGACGATGTCGGCTTCCTCGCCCTTGGCGGTGAGCATCACCACCGGGATACCGGCGGTGGCACCTTCGTTCTTGAGCGTGCGACAGACATTCAAACCGTCAACGCCCGGCAGCATCAGGTCCAGCAAAATCAGGTCCGGTAACTTTTGGCGAGCGATCTCCAACGCCTTTTCACCGCTGTCCGCACAGGTCACATCCA
>JBICHS010000379.1:0-9147 GCA_043101135.1 Phycisphaeraceae bacterium JB051 | reverse complement strand
TCGCCGGTTGACTATGAACACATGGAGCTGGACAACGGTATCGGCAACGACTACATCTCACGCACCGGCTCAGGTGTCGATGACCCCAATGCCTTTGCAGTCGTCGTGGCAGGCGACAGCATGACGCCGGAGTTTCGCGAGGGGGATACGATTGTCTGTTCGCCTGCGTCCAACATTGAAGATGGCACGGTGGTCTTCGTTCGCTTCTCTGCTGAAAGAGAGAGCACCTGCACGCTCAAACGCGTCTTTGATCGTGGTGATGAAATCGAACTGGTTGCTGACAACCGTCGACATGCCCCGATGATTGTTCCCAAGGAGCATGTGGTTCGCATGTCCAAGGTGGTTGCCAAGTGGGTGCGTTATGACTGATGAACAAACAAGCAGCCAGATCCGACAGATCAAAAAGCGACAAAGCAAATGGCGCGTCATGGCTTTGCTGTTGCTGAGCCTGTCCATGTTTGGCTTGACTTGGCTGATCATTCACAAACGCCTTCCAGCTCCCGCGCCGGATCACGTTCAGCAGATGGGTATTGATCTGGTGCACGAGATCATGTCGGATGTAAAACGTCATCTATGGGGCGGGACGCAACGAGCTCAGACGCTACTTGGCGTCATCGATCAACTGCTTGAGGAAAAACGTATCATCTTCACCAACGACATCCGTGACACCGGTTTTACTGTTCGCGGACCGCAAGGCAAAAAATGTATCTACATCAAAGTCGTCATCAGTGATACCGGCCAATTTCAACATCTGGATATGGAACTGCTCTGTGATGTGGTGTTCCATGAAGCCTTGCATGTACAGTGCAAACAAACCAACTCCATCGAGCAGGAAGCCGATGCGTTTATCGCTGGCTTGGAAGCGGTTGTGGCATTCAGAGACCGAAACCGCCCGCAGATGTTTCATGTCGAAGGCAAACCGGTTGGCCAATTCGTCCTGGAAAAATATCCTGAACTCTCGCGTGATGCGAAGTATCAACCCCTTGCGACGAACCTGACTTGGCTTTGGCAGCAGACAGGTCTGGATGCATTGCCTACAGAATCGCCGAGGCATTGAGCCGGATGTTCGGCCACCAATTGATCGTGACATTCTGTGGCTGAGACTGCACGCAATTAATCCCATTGGTAAAACTGATACTCAGCGGATTGCCGTTATCCAGATGCAATGTCGCGCCGTTGTACACATCACAGTCAGCCACCGTTCGACCTGCTGATTGATGCGAGAAATCCACCTGCCCCTCAGGCGCAACGATCAGCTTGGTGATGTCACCAATGTGCATGAGGTCCGCCTGGCCAGCGATCGTGACTTGGTTTAATGTCAATGAACCGACCGTGGTCAACACCCCTGCGGACTGCTGAATGTTTGTCGCATCACAGCCAAGCAGTACGCTGCCACCGGCTTGATGAAGATGGGTTAACGTGACACCGCTACCGATGATCACGGTGGCATCACTTCCCAGACTCCCTGCCTGCCCGATGAACAGATCACTTACCGTTGCTGATTCATTGGGGAGATTGTTTGCAATCCCAAGCTTCCCACGCAGGATCCCAACGACATTGTTTGCATGGTTGCCGATCCATCGCACAGGTTGCTGGTGACTGTCCGCCCCAATGCTGGCCGTGTTGTGCACCTGCAATGTGGTCTGCGTCATCCCTGTATTGAGTTTGATACGACTGCTTCCTGCAGGCGTGCTTGAGCCGGTGTATTGACCGATATCGACTGACGATGCACCGATCGCAAGATAGGTGTCGCGGTATTCACATTGACTGCTTTGGGTCGTGTTTTCGTCGACAGTAAAGGTCGTATCATCAAGGCCGATCTTGCCGACATAGCTTTGCTTGATGTGTAACGCTGCCAACGTCACCGCCGATTGATCCAAGCCAAAGAGCACGGGAACACTGCTGTTTTCAAAGATCACCGTGTCGCCATTGGTTGGCAATGATCCGGTGGACCAGTTGGCAGGTGTCGACCAATCGTGGGGACCGCGATTGACGGTGGTGGTATTGACGGTCAGCGTTGCGCTGCCGGTTGCTGATGCAGTGACAACAAAGGGCACGCCGGGGATGTCGGAAGTTAAGGTCACAATGTCCGCGTCCTGGCTGGCGGTGATGCTGGTGTGGTAGACATGCGTCGAGGCGTTCCACATATCAGCCAGGGCCTGGGCGATGTCGGTTGCGGTGTCACTGGCGCCCGCGGTGTAGGACAGGCTGGTGTCACCGACGGTGAGTGTGAAGGTTTGGTTGGGGAGCGTGCCTGCCGGTGTGATAGTTGTGACCTGCGCAACGGCGGGGCCGCAGCCTTTCCAATAGAGCGTTGCCATGGTTTTATTCTCCGTGATAAGGGATGAGTTGATTGAGTTTGCGTTGACGTTTTTGACATGCGCCGCAGGGCTTGATTCGGCCGCCAGATATTTTGTGGATGGCACGTTTGACCGTGTCTCCCAACCCGCGATCCGGCCCGTCGTACTGATGACAGACATGCAGGCAAATGCCATGTGAGGGATGGCGATAGGCATTGATGCTGCAGCAACCACCGTCGAGTAGCCCGCAATCCTGCCAATGTTTGCAGGGGACTTTGGGGGGCGTTGTATGCTTGGTGTTTTCTTGCATATCAGTGACTTTCACATGGTGTTGCATGTTAGTTTGAAGTGTTTCCAAGAATGATTCGCCACTATCCGTCATTCCCGCGCAGGCGGGAGTCCAGTGAAATATGCAAGCGTCAGCAGAATGCCACTGGATCCCCGCCTACGCGGGAATGACGGAAAATATGATGCGATGGAAATTACTTCATGAGCTGCTTTAATACACCGCAAGCGTTGGTAGATTCACGCAGCCGTCGGTCTTGGTGTAGATGCCTGCAGGCGTGTTGCCGGTTGTTTTGATGCCTTGCCACAAGGTGTTTTCGCTGTTTTCACTAAAGCAGATCACGCTGATGATCCACTGACAGTTGTACGGGTCCAGACGCAGTTCTACGTTGGAGAGATTCTTGCCATCGATCTGCAAACACTGTCCCGGCGTCCAGTCGGTTTGATCGGCATTCAGTCCCAACCAGTTGCATGCACTGTAAAGTTGGAACGTGCCATCCCAGTCGACCGTGGTGGTGCAGTTGCCCCCGATGCAGCTTAAACAAGCTTCAAGTAGATTCGGGTCGATGGCATAGCTGGTCGCCAGATTTCCCGGGCAAAGACAGGGCGCGTCCGCTACTTCACAATCATGAACGAGATGCCCATTGTCATTGCGAAGCAGGTGCCCCGATGCAGCATGTTTGATGTGATCCGTCATGAGCAGCTTTCCGTGGTGTCCACCGTGATGCGTCGTTCTGCTGAGACATTGACCAGTTGACCAACGCTGTTAAACGAAAGATCGCGAACCATGGCATAGAGTGCATGCGTGCCAGTGACGTCGTACACCGTGGCCGTCTGCACTGTCATTTGCAGGCCCGTGTTTGACTGATCACTGGCCCATGTCTGCGAATCGGTAGCTGTGCCATGTGCGGAGACATAGGTGAGTTTGTCACAGGTTGCTGCATCAAATACGCCTTCGGGAGCTTGTGGGACGACTGTTTCGTCCTGGCTGTCTGTTGCGCCTAATATCGATTCATCCAGTTCGATGAGGTATCGACCTGAGAGATAGCTGACGAGGATGCCATGTCCGCCGATGATGTAATTGAGTTTTGTGGTCATGATCCGAGTCCCAGATTTTTAAATTCTTCCTGTCGATACAGGTTCACCTGCTTGATCCCCACACCTGCAACCAGATCCGCAGGCGGGCGATTGGTTTTGGGGTTGGTGTAGCTGACGGTGGGTTGCCAACCTGAAGCGTTGTATTGGAAACGGTAGGTCACTTTGAACGTGATGCCGCCATCTTCACTTTCACCGTCAATGGATGTGCACAGCCAGGTTCCCGGCTGACCTTCGAATATGCTGGTTCGGTTGACGGTGCCTGCATACTGACGTGCTGTCTTGGCCGGATGCGTGGTTTGCATGCGCGTCAATGCCATCTGAGTTTGGGGACGCAGGACTGCAACACGGGCGCCTTGCGTGATCATGTCCGCGTCGTCACCGGTCTGCGAGTAAGCCAGCGTGATCCGGCTTCCATTTACGTCGGTTTCGGTGAGTTCCTGTCGCAGTGCCGTGTCGATGGCAACTTTAGGCTTATCGCCGTGACCGCCTGGGTTGTGATACAGGATGGTAATCACCGCTGCATTCGGACCATCGGGTTGAGCTGTGATGCTCCGAGCAATCAATGTGTGGATGTCCGGGTGAGCTTGGCCGATGCGTGGCAAATCAGGATGATCCAACGCCTGCTGCAGATGGGTAATCCCGGTGATGTAAGCCTGTCGCTGTGCTTCCAAACCCGTTGGGGTCTGTCGAAGCAGGGCACCTTCGGTTCGATCGAATTTGATTTTAATCATGGCAGATTCCTTTGAGACGCAGTCAGACACAACGCAGTTGCCACACGCTGGTGAGCTTGATGCGGTCATGTTCAATGTCGATATCTTTGATACGTTCGAGCCAACAATGCAATAGACGTTGGCGGCTTTGATGCTGTAAAACAAGCTGTTTTTGATCCAGCAGCAAGACCAACGCCTCATGTCTGTCAGAGAGCTCGGCTGCGCCATCGGACAATGAACCGACCAAAGTCATCTGCATCTGAACTTGCGTATCAGAAGCTTGCGTGGCATAGGTCACCTCATCAGCCTGGTTCATACTCAGATGCAGATAAGGCAAGGTGACATGCTGTGGGACACGCTCAACGAATAGGTTTGAAGCGATGTCACCAAGTAACGGATTCGCCTGAGCATGTTGCTTGATCCATGCGACAATCACCGATGCCATGGGCAATGGATTCATGGTTGCACCTCCGTGGTCAACGCCGTGAGGACATGGCAGGGGCGATCCTGATTCGTGATCACAAGCACTTGAAACAAACGGCTGTCATGTTCAATGCGATCAAGCTGTTTGATGTTCGTTTCGATTGGCAGGTGAAACTTGTACTGCACTTAGCCCTCACGTGCCGCGCCGTATTCACTGCCTAGCAACTCTGGCAAAGCAGGGATATTCTGAAGATGATCCTGCCAAGCCAGATGCGGCAAACCGAATTCGTTGGTCTGTGTGACAGGTCTGAGAATATTCACCCGCTGGTTTAGCAGATGTGTCGGGGAGCGACTGGTCATGATGAAACTCCCGAGAGTTGAAGGTTCATGTACGGGCGAAGTCGTGCGAGTTGGTCATCATTCAGACTCACCGCGGTGGATAAGCTGATGGCATGATCGCCCAGTGATTCACGTGTGAGATTCGTATCGTGTTTGCCCATGTGATAGGCCTGGCTGACAAGCTCGTTGGTGATCTGAACCAGGTCAGCGGGAATGATGTCATACCCTGCCTCGTAACTCACCAGAACCGGGCCATTGACAAAGGGACTGCCCAGTCGCAATGACCCCGTCGGCCAATCCAGTTCAAAAGCAGTATCAGTCGATGCTGGAACATGAAGCCAGGCACGTTGTGATTTGGCGTCAGCACCGACCATTGGATGCAATTCACTGCTTGGCCCGTCCTGCGTCAGTGTGGCGTCCCAACCGGTGATGGTGTCGATCACAGCAACGAGCATGGAGATGGTCGGGTAGTTGGCAAAGGTAAGTTCATGGGTTGCCAATGTGCCAGCCGCATCCAGTGTCCGTAGCAGCAGGGCGATTGGCGTGACAGCTATACTCGCACGGATGGCATTGCCGGCGTATTGCGCGGTCATCGCTGCAGCGTTACCTGTACTCACACGATGAATCGCACGGACCGGGAAATGTCTCAAGACCAGATGCGCTTGATTCATATGGCTAAATCGTTCGTGGTGAACCTGGCGTTTGAATTGACGATCACAGATTAACTGAATCCGACCACTGATCTGATTGATGAGTTCTGCAAGCAGTTGATCCGAATCAGTGTCGGTGATACGCATGTGACGTTTGACCGATTCGAGCGTGGTTAAGGCATCTTCATCCAGTTGAATATCACTGACTGGGGTGACGATATTGCCGTTCCAATCCAGATCGTCAGTGCCCAGCAGCAGGTCATCCGTAGCAGGTAAATTGGCAGCCATGCGGTAGTACAGAACGCGGTAGCGGCCAGTGGCCATGCTGTTTGGCCAATCGCCTTGATAGAGGTCGCCCTGGGCATCCGTCAGTGGCAGGTCGTAGTCATGAATGTTGGCGGAGTTCCACGATTCAAATGCCAGCAGTGTGTTGTTCCAGACCCAGGCATCACTGTGCCGCCGGATGATCGCGTAGAGATTGGCTGAGCCTTGATAGCTGAGTTGCAGTTGGTTGGGCATGGTGTTTGACCCTTGTTTTACAGGTTATTTTGAAGGTCAGTGCAGGTAATGGCTTTGCCTGCCGTCAAGCAAGCAAAGCACAGGGGAAGGTCGATCAGGCTGTGATGCGATCTTCGAGAATGACGAACGGGGACAGATCGTCAGTCGAGTTATCCGGCGTGATCGGGGCATCAAGCCAGGGCTTACCCGCCACACGGAAGGTGAAGCGGAAGGCTGTGATGTCGTAATCAAACCAAAGGTGAATGCTCGAATTGGTCTGCACACCACCGGCCTTGGTCAGCGTGAGATACTGACTCATATCCGCAAACATGATGTCCCCCGCGGTTCCCAGTGATTGGGCGTGCTGCGAGAGAATCACCGGCCGACCAAAGAGCATGCCAAACGGCGCGTCGGACACACCATTGGGCGGCAGGTAGATCGGCTGGTTGCCCAACGTCATCGTCAACAGCTGAGGCAGAACATCCTGGTTCATCAGCCAAACCGCGTTACTCACGCTGCTGGCAGGCATCCGTGAATACATCTTGGCAATGTTGGCTGCAACCAACGTGTTGTCCGATTGCCCCGACTCCTTGGCAACTTCAACGGTTGCGCTTGAGTTGAGAATGCCCGTGGGTTTGGAAGAGCCATCACCGTTGATGATGGCGTCGTCTACCTTGTAACGAATCGCACGGGCGGCTTCAGGGCCAATGAAGGCTGAGAGGGCGGTGACATCTTCCAGCAATTCATCACTGGCAGGAACTAACGCAGCGAGCTTGTTAAGTCGCAAATTGCGATAGTCAAACGTCGGGCGTGACTGCGTGATGGCAGCGCCTTCGTCTGTCCAGTAAGCCTGCACACCAGTGTTCCCCCACGCCGTTGCCGAACTCACCGGCAGATTCAGTGCGTTACGCGATGTCGGAATCTGGTTGGTGCGTGAGAGCAATGATTCTTCGCCAAGGACAACCTGCCAAATCTGGCTGGACCACTCTTCGGGGACAAGATATCCGCCTGCAGCATCAGTGGTTTCGTTGGCAAAGGTGCTCGGTGCCTTGGTGATCAGTCGTGGATCGCTTGGCCGACCCGGTGCGCTGGATTTCTGCACCGCCAAGGCAAACTCACCAAAGTTGCCAAAGCCGTGAGCGACTTTGCGTGCCGCGGTGATGGCAGGAAGTGCCTTGTTTTTCAGGGTGTTTTCGCCCAGCGTTGCCTTGACGGTTTTTTCGACGATACGCTGAATCTGTTTGTCATCCAGTGAGTCGGAGTCCTCACCGATGACCATCGCATCAATGCCGATGGGTTGGTTGTCATCGTCGACAATGGTGTTGTCCTGGGCATATGCCTTGATGGCTTTGGTGAGTTGATTACCCGTGCCGTACCGTGAAATCATCTGCGGCAGGACGTCGGATTTGAACTGTTCAATGGTCATGCTTTGCTGCTCGTTCATGAGCTTGCTCCTTGTTTGAAGTTAAAAGGGATGAAGACTTCACGGACTGCTTGTCAGCTCTTTGGCCCAGGTCACGCGCAGGACAAGTGACTTGCCAACTCGGCAGGGCGGTCTGAAGTTTTGTGAAGGTTTAACGCACTTGGCGGTTATTCCAGATACAACTGGCCGCGAAGTTTAGCAAGGTGTGTTTGCGTGGATTCAGTGATCTGTTTTTGCATCGGCATGCTGGGCACAACGATCATGACTTTGCGTTGTCGCAATTGCATTTGCGGCCAATACGGCGCGATAGCATCTGCTGATACCACGCCTTTACTCACCGCCAATGCCAACGCGTCCTGGTTTGCTGGTAACGGTGCGACAGAGTATTCAAGCAGCTTCCACTTGCTGTGAACATGATTGACATGCTGCCCGAAAAGTTGCTTGTCTTTTGGAGTGGGTTTGCGACTTTCGATTGGGGCAAAACCGACACTAAAGCCGTGAATCACGCCTTGCTGAAACAGTGAAAGCAACGTGTCGGGCAGCCAATCTCCGACATGATTATCCGGGCGTTTTGCGAAGACCGTCGTTGCTTGAAGCTGTGTTTGCGAGCGTTTGATTGTGGTGCATTTGCCGACTGGTAAGTTGTAGTCATGGTTGAAAAACACGGTGGGCGATTTGAGAAAATCCGTTGCATCGCAGCCTTGCGGGATGAGGACATCGCCATCACGATCGACACTGATGCTGCTGATACTTGCCACAACACTGCGGTCATCAAGCTTCACGCCAAGGTCTGCTGCAAAGCGTTTACGGATGGTTTTGTTTGTATGGGACATGAGTTTGATCCTGTGTTAGTGGTTACGTTGATCACCGTCTGCGATGGGGGCAAGTCCTTCTTCACGCCTTGCTTCGTTGACTGTCATGATGCCTGCTTCGACGTACTTGGTCCGCCGATTGAGCTGGAAGACTTTGTCTTCCGGGACCGGGTTGTCGTAGGCAAGAAAGGCGTCGTCTTCAATGCCATACATCGGCAGGAGTTTTTCATTGAGCTTTTCTTCATCCATCTGACAGTAAGGCAGGATGGTGTCTCTTAGCCAGGCTCGGTCTGCGACTTGAGCATTCGCGCGGTTGGGATTGTTGGTCAGTAACTTGCTGATGGGAACGCCAAAGCCGGCTGCAATTTCCTCAAGCACGCGATCGGCATCACCAATGATGTCCACCGGCAGGTTTAATGGTTTGGCTTCGACATCACCGGTAATCGTGATGAACTTGCCACTGTTGCGTGGACCACGTAGTTTGCTGTCGATCTGCTTCTCAAAGCGATCCAACGCATCAGCCGAGGCGCCTTGCTTGACCACCAACAAATAATCCGGCCGGGCATGGTTGTCGAAGCGAGCGATATCCATCTGCCGTTTGGCGTCATG
>JBICHS010000378.1:0-10612 GCA_043101135.1 Phycisphaeraceae bacterium JB051 | reverse complement strand
GCCCGATTCAGTGCACCCGAAACGGCCTGCCGCATGGGGGCTTCGAGTTGACGCATCAGTTGCTCGACAACCTGTTTAACCACCTGACGGGCAGTTTCCTTGGTTTTGGCTGGGATGATGCCATGCATCGACAGCAGCGTTGCCACCAGGTGCACGTCCGGCTCGACCGCTTGAAGCATCTCCGGCTCGGTGAGCATTTGCGTGAGATTCAAGCGTTCCAAGGCATCCCGCTGCATGACTTGCACGACCGATTTGGAGAAGTACTTTCTGATATCGCCTAACCAGCGTGGGACATTGGGGGCTGATCCACCAAGACCACCGTGGCGATCCGAATCGTACAGTGCGCTCAGGGCTTGATCCATCGCATGGCTGTCGCTGTCGAGTTTGACGCCGATGCCGTCGGACTGATTCCCGCCAAGGATTAACCGCCAACGCTTGAGATGTTCGTTTTCATCAATCATGCTCGAATCTCCACACCAAGCAATTGGGCGACCGTTGGCAGAACCTGTGCAGCCTGTTGATGATCAAATCCCATGGTCGAATCTGTTGTGTTCGTCGCGTCGTCTTCACTTTGTTTCAGACGCATGCCCATTTGCCTGCGTTCGCCAATGGGGAACGATGAAAATGTACGGCGCAGCAGCGGCAGGACTTCGATAAATGTTTCGTCACGCAACGACGATACCCAGTCATCAATCAGCGACCATAACGCCTGATCGTGTATGAGTACCAGTCCCGAGCCACTGAGAAAACCTTCGATCCATGCTGCTGCAGCCAGTCGATCCGCCCCCGGGGACAGTGCTTGACTCATCAGCAACTGGGTTTGTTCAGGTTGAATCTGTGTCGTGTCATGAAGTATGCGCACGACTTTGCCAACCAGTAACGGGTGAGTGGATTGATGATGGGGGATTCGTTTTAATGCTTCGTGCCATGGGGTGAGTAATGCTGCGTCCGCCAAGGTGGTCAGTGCGCTATGCGCCTGCGTGATCAAGTTGAGCATCAAACCCGCTGCATCGTCATTCAGTGATGCACAGTTGGCAGGCAGACTCACGCAGACGCGCGTGAGAAGACCCGTCAGAATTTCACGGACTATCTCCGCGTCAGTTTGCCGGACATTGCCATAGCGGACAACCTGCGCTAACGGTGGCAAGGCGGTCATCAACTGCGGGATGTCGCTGCTGGAGGCAGCTTTGTTCTGGATTGCATCGACCAGATGCTTGACGGCATCGGGTAACTGGGCAAGAAGCGTGTCGTTGAGTAGGGCAGTTAACGCAGTGAGTTGATCCGTTTTCCCCGCGATCTGTATTGTCCGATTCGATGCTGCTGTTTCGACCGTGTTGCCGTAGCGAGAACCTTCGATCAGTTGGACGACGAATTCAGGTTGCCATTGAAGTTGCCAGTATTCGTGGAAGGTTCCTTTGGCCTGATGCTGAGGATCATTCATTTCTCCCCACCCAATACCAAGGAGATTCAGGCGATGCAGTAGATGGCTGCGTTTTAGATCCATCTCTTTACGCAGGTCCAGATCCACAGGCAGGATTTCGGTCGTGACCTTCAATCGCAGTGATTTTTGCAACGCTGCCAGATCGCGTTGCAGGGGCGCTATGGGTGCGTCATCGGGAACGGCTCCCATTTTTTCACCGATGACCAGTTTACGATGGATCAATTGCATGGGGGCGTCATGACCTGCGCAAATGACCGTCAATGCTGCTTCGTTTAGTTCCTCCAAACCGGGCATTGGCCGATGGCGCAACGCTGCCAGCGCGTCCGCCAGACGCACCGCTTCGATCACATGAGCAGAGGAAGTGTCCATGTCCTGATCGCGCATCAATCGTGCGACCTGCGTTAACCACTGCGTTGCGACATGCTCAACGTTGGACCAAAGCAGTTCGTACCAGGCAGGCGAGACCACCCCCGCGCCGTAGCCTGACCCTAATGCCAATCGCCCGTATGTCCACGGAGACCATGCGGCCTGTGTTTTGACTTTCTTCAATCCTTTGAGCAGCGCATTGTCGTCTTTGACCTTCGGGAAGTTGTCCGGATCCAGTGCGGGGGCATGCCAGGCACCACAGACAACCGCAATGCGTTGATAGTCCTGTTTCATTGCCTGCCGGATCATCTTGCGCATGTGTGCTTCGCGGCGGCGTTCGTGAAGTGATTCGGGGGTGTTGATTTGCTGACGTAATGCGGACATGGCTTGATTGACAGCGGTGAAAATCTCGCTGTCTTCATGCCTGCGTCCTTCGACCATGTGGTCCCACCAACGCTCACCATCGGAAAAACCCGCAGCCTCAGCGAGATGGCCCAATGGGTCATGTTGGATGTCTGTAGGACAACAGGCCTGCTCGATATTGTCATGGTTTTGTGCATGATCGTACGCTGACACATCATCAACCTGATCTGCCAAACCAAACCATTGTGGCAAGTCCATGAATCGCGTTTGGACCTTGTTTTTAAGGCCGAATTGAATTGCCCGCCACTCTGGTGAAAAGGCTGCAAAAGGGTAAAACGCCGCACGTGATGGATCGTCAGGACGGTAAATGAGCATGGCGACTGGTGGCTGCATCTGCATGTGTTCAGCCAACGGCAGTATCGCGTCGGCATCCGGAGGCCCCTCAATCAGCAGGCAGTCAGGCGCCAACTGCTCAAGCGCATGCTCCAGACTCCGAGCCGATCCCGGGCCATGATGCCGGATGCCAAAAAGATGTACGCGCTTCTCACTCATGGATCAGAGAACCTCCTGGCAGGCGCGGTACAGGTCCTTCCAGCCATCCCTTTCTTTGACCACGGTTTCCAGATATTCCTTCCAGACGATGGTGTCCTGCACAGGATCTTTGACAACCGCACCGGTGAGACCTGATGCCACGTCATGGGCTTTGAGTTTGCCATCCCCAAAGTGTGATGCCAATGCCACACCACTATTGACAACACTGATCGCCTCGGCAGTGGAGAGGGTGCCTGATGGTGATTTGAGTTTGGCTTTACCGTCCTCGGTGACTCCTTCGCGGAGCTCGCGGAAGATTGTCACCACACGTCGGATCTCCTCAATGGCAGGGATTTCGCCCGGCAGCTCCAAAGCTTTGCCCAATGATTCAACACGTTGCTGAACAATGGCGACCTCGTCCTTTGCCGTAGCGGGTGGCGGGAGAATCACAGTGTTGAAACGGCGCTTCAGCGCACTGGAAAGCTCGTTAACACCTTTGTCGCGGTTGTTGGCGGTGGCGATGACATTAAACCCCTTGTTTGCCTGAAGCTCCTGGTTGAGTTCAGGGATCGGCAGTGTTTTTTCCGAGAGAACCGTGATAAGCGTATCCTGAACGTCTGCAGGCATGCGCGTCAGTTCCTCAATGCGTGCCAGTTTGCCATCCTGCATCGCTCGCATCATAGGCGAGTGAACCAAAGCTTCAGGTGTTGGGCCTTTGGCTAGAAGCAGGGCATAATTCCAACCGTAGCGGATGGCCTCCTCGGCGGTACCGGCTGTGCCTTGGATCAGCAGCGTTGAATCGCCGCAGATGGCCGCAGCGAGATGTTCACTGACCCATGTCTTGGCGGTGCCGGGGACACCCAGTAGCAACAACGCACGATCAGTTGCCAGGGTGGCGACCGCGATTTCCATGAGTCGACGATTGCCGATGTACTTGGCGCTGATCTGAAAACCGTTGTCGAGTTTGCCACCTAACAGGTACTGGACCACGGCCCAGGGTGAGAGCTTCCAATTGGGCGGGCGCTTATGCTCATCGACCTTGGACAAGGCATCAAGTTCTTCTGCGAATTGCTGCTCGGCATGTTGCCGCATGATTTGGGCATTGGTCTTCTCGGTTGACACGGCGATCTCCTGTTGAAAGTCAAGGCGTCTGATTGATGGCAGTTAACATGTCCTTACGGAAATGAACTGTTTTGACAGCGCTTTGAAGCATGGTTCTGAAATTGTCTGACCAGTGATCCTGATCTTGATTGAGTAAAGTCGCAAAGGTGTCAGCTGCTTCAATGGAAAGCCGGACACTCACGACCTGTGTGATGAACTGGCGAAATGGGTTGTTGTAAACAATGTCCTTGCTTGCTAACCGAATCTTGAGCATGTCGATCACATTCA
Source organism: Phycisphaeraceae bacterium JB051 (assembly GCA_043101135.1). Lineage (GTDB taxonomy): Bacteria > Planctomycetota > Phycisphaerae > Phycisphaerales > Phycisphaeraceae > UBA7800. The sequence goes on along the minus strand of JBICHS010000378.1, from coordinate 6,522 downwards.
GGGACATGGCGTGGTTCCATTGCGTTCGGCATGCTTTGAGCAGGATGTCAATGCGTGATATGGCGTTGTTCTTTAAGGTCTGCAATGACTCATTGGCCAAAGCCTCAAGCGTGTCGTCTGGGAGCATTTCAAGTAATTGGCTTAATGCTTCCTCTCGCAATTCATCAGTAATCACTGATTTGCCCGGTGCTTTGGGAAGGCATATGTCGGTGACAAATTGACTGGCCCAGGATAGATTGTTTTGTGTCAGAATCGCATGTTTAAAGCCATGAAACAGCGGCAGAGCCCATTCATGATTTAACGTGATCTTCAACCATTTACTGATCTGAGGTTCCTGTTGTTCCCACCAACGCAACGCAGTTAACGCAACGATTCGACTAAACAATGCGGCTTTGGCGCCCATGCCCTGACTGCCTTTGGCTTCAAGCCCGTCTCGCGACATGCTTTGATCAATTTCGTCCTGCAACGTGATACTTAATTTGCCATTGCGCTTCATCAATCCTTTGGCAGGTTTAAACTGGACATACGATTCGAGTCGTTGAGCCATGCGCAGTGATAAGGCCGAGTCGGGTAAGGTCGAAAGCATCTGCGATGTCAATGTTTTAACCTGTTTGGAACGGTCATCCAACAAGCTTTCAAGCCATGTTTCATCATCGGCGTTTATGTGATCAGTAAAGATTTGGAGCATCTTCACGCGAGCATCAGCAGACTCCTGCTCCCATGTGTTTTGGACGAACTCCCGGGCCGTGGAAGGCTCGTTTTCTATCAACTCATTGAGCATTACAAGCCGTTGCTCAAGCTTGGCCGTTTCCCATGTTTTGTTTGCCGTCTTCAGAGATGGCTGGTTATAAAGTCGATGCCAGGTTGGATGCATTTGAGCAAGCCACTTACCACGTTGGCCGACGAGTTGCAGTAGCTTCTGCTGCAGCGCACCGGAGCGGTTACTTGCTCGATGTAGTAAAGCACTCAATAATTCAGGCTCAACACAGCGCTGTGTTTGGCAGGCTGCATCCACCCATTGCTCAAGCAAATCACTTTGATCGCCGTAAAGAATCTGAATCAAATGGGCAGTGGTGCGTGGATCAAGCATTGCTTCTTGAACATCACAGGGCTTGACTTCAATGGCGGGTGAATGATTAACATTCGGCTGCTTTCCCGCCAACTCATAAATTGCCAATGCCCCAGCAAGATCCAGAAATTGATCTGTTGTATCTGTTGCAGTGGACATCGCCCATGGGAATGTATCCGCAGGCAGCAAAGCGTTGCGCTCTGTGCCTAGAATCGCCGTGTTAACCAGTTGTTGCCAATGAACAGCAGGTTGTTCTACATTCGGTTCTTGTGTCATGGACGGCATGTTCATGCACCTCCGATCAAGACTTGTCGTGAACCGTGTCGCTGCCAGGTTCGATATAGGTTTTGACTGAGAATGCCAAAGGGTTCAAATTGCTGGCCGTCCCAAAGGCCAGTCATCGTGAACGGTTGGCCGGACGTGATACCTAATACATCCCATCCCCGGGTGAATGTTTGAGGTAGTGGCAGCTCCAAATCCACAGCATCACGCAATGACCATCGCACGGTCGTCGTCTTTTCAATCCGGCGTGGGATCAACTGCACTGCTTCAAGTACCATCGGCCACAGATCAATCCAAGGGCAGCTTGCCAATGCGTGTGCGTATCCCTGCATCGCTTGGGTCAATGAGGCATATCCGTGTAATTGGGAGATCGGCTTCAATGTATCTGAACGTTCTGTGATGATGGCTCTAAAGGGTAGCGAGCCATCGTAATAAGCCAGATGGCCTTCAAAACAGCTGCCGATGGGCAGGCTGATATCCAGGGGTTGATTACCTGCTGCAAAGTTCAGGATCAAGGCGATTGCGCCATCATCAAGTTTGCTCAGCCAGGTCCACTGTGTTTTGAGTTTGTCTTCCTGTTCAACCTGTTGGCCGATCACGCACCATAGTCCTGATACGCTTTGTTTATCCTGTAGGGCTTCTCGCGATTGCGTCCAACCGACCTGGGATCGTAATTCAGCCTGCATGTTGACGGGCTGGTTTTCAAGTTGTGTGTATCCTTCGAGCAGCAGATGCAGCCTGGCTATTTGCCTTAGAAGTCGACTTTGCCAATGCTGACCGTCGTTGACGGTTTGGCTTAATGTTCTCACACGTCTGGCAAGTCCCGGTGCCTGGGCATCCACCATACGGGCAGCCATTTGTTCCCAGAAGCCAAAGGGCTTGGTCTGGGCGTCTGCCAATCCTTGTCGAATCACATCACGCAAAAACCGACGGAGTTCAGCGATGCCGGTTTGAACCTTTTTCTCACGGCTTGCAATACGTTTGGCTTGTGCTTTTTCGTCGACGGGTTTGCTGGCTTTGGCTTGGTCGGAAGCCTGCTTTTTTTCTGCGCGTTGCTGGCGGCTTTCAAGCCATTCGATGACCCATTGTGGAGGCTCACCGATAGCAATGGCATCAGGTTGCCGAGCCAGAATCAGCAACAAACCCAACGCGTGTTTACAGGGAAATTTTCGGCTTGGGCAACTACATTTAAAAGCCGGTTCCGTTAAATCAATTCTGACCTGGTACGGCTTCTTGCCACTGCCTTTGACTTCACCCCATAAGGCATTGTCATCACGACCGAGCATCGGCCACTTGGCAGCGTTCGCTTGGGATTGAGCAGCTTTGACCGAAGCCGCATCGGGCGCCAATGCAATGACGCGTTGTTCTGTCCAGGCCTCTGGCATTGCGATCCCCCGTACTGGTTGATGTGATTCTAGATGCCCAGTTCTTTGCAGGCAAGCGTGATCTATTCCTCAATCGCTTCGTTACGGTTCTTGAACCGTTGTTCATCTGGATGCGTTCAAAGCATCAAACGCTACGCCCTCTCTCATTGGGAATTTGCTGGGGGACGTAGTTTTGCATGACGTGCAAACTCGTTTTGGGGATTTGTATTTGAATCAGCTCAAGGTCTTCCTGATTCAGCAACGTTTTGTAAGCGGTGGTTCGGAAGTGATGCGCGATGCCACTTTGTCTGATTAGTTGCATGGTTTGTTCGATGCGGTCAACGGGAATGGGAGAGCCGGTGAGTTGCATGTGTTTATCAGGCTTATTCAATGGCGCTTTGATATCCATCGCAACATAGTCAATCAATTTCGTTTCGATGAGTTGCTTGACGATGCGTGGTCGCGAGCCATTGGTGTCGAGTTTGACGCGTAGGCCCATGTCTTGAATTTGCTGGCAGAATGCCGCCAGGTTTTTTTGAACAGTGGGTTCACCGCCGGTGATCACCACACCTTGGAGCATCTTTTTACGTTGCTCCAAGGTGTGGAGGATTGCATGGGTATCCAGATCACCTTTGGTGCATGCGATCAGTTGACTGTTGTGACAGTAGGGGCAGGCCATGTTGCAGCCTTGGGTAAAGACAATCGCTGCGGTCTTGCCGGGGTAGTCACTGAGCGTTAACGGTTGGTAGCCACTGATCTGCATCGGAGAAATCGTCCTTATTTGTCAGCCAATTGATATGTTTTACGCACAGCAAACTCGGCGGTTTTGCCATCGTTCCATTGCTTGACCGGACGCAGGTAGCCGACCACGCGGGAGTAGACCTCCGACTCTTTGTTGCAGTGTGGGCAATGGTGATGTTCACCGCGGATGTAGCCATGTTCAGGGCAGATGGAGAACGTGGGGGAGAGGGTAAAGTAAGGCAGGTGATAATTTTCACAGACCATCTTCACAAAGCTCCGCACCGCTTTGGGGTCAGCGACGGATTCACCGAGGAAAAAGTGAATGACCGTGCCGCCGGTGTATTGGCATTGCATTTTGTCCTGCTTATCGAGGACTTCAAACGGATCGTCGGTGTACTGCACGGGCAATTGTGATGAGTTGGAGTAGAACGGGGCGACGCCGTCATGGGTGTGCTTGCCGTTGGCATAAACCATGTTGGGGCATTTTTCCTGATCCATTTTGGCTAAACGGTAGCTGGTGCCTTCAGCGGGCGTGGCTTCGAGGTTGTATTGATGGCCAGTTTCTTGCTGGTATTCCTCAAGACGATGACGCATGTGTGCCAGGACGCGAAGACCAAACGCCGCACCTTCTTCGGTTCCCAGATCACAACCATGCAAACACTGGCAGGCTTCGTTGAGTCCGACCAGGCCGATTGTTGAGAAGTGGTTTTCCCAGTAACGATCAAAGCGTTGTTTGATAGCGCGGAGATAGTAGCTGGTGTAAGGATACAAGTCTTTGCCGGTGAGTCCTTCGAGCGTTTTACGCTTGATTTCCAGGCTGATTTTGGCGATCTCCATCAGGCTGTCGAGTTTCTGGATGAAGTCCACTTCGTCCTTGGCATGATAACCAATGCGCGGCATGTTGATCGTGACCACGCCAATCGAACCAGTCAACGGGTTAGCACCAAAGAGTCCACCACCACGCTTGCGAAGCTCGGTAACATCCAATCGCAAACGACAGCACATCGAACGCGCATCATCCGGGGACATGTCCGAATTCACAAAGTTGGCAAAGTACGGGATGCCGTATTTTGCAGTCGCGCACCACAACGGATCAAGCTCGTCGGCTTCCCAGTTGAACTGCTTGTCGATGTTGTATGTTGGGATCGGGAAGGTGAAAACGCGACCCTTGGCATCGCCTTCGCCCATCACTTCCAGAAACGCTTTGTTGAATAAGGACATTTCATGTTGGAAGTCACCATAGGTTTGCGGGATCGGCTGGCCACCGACAATGGCAGGTTGGGATGCCATGTGTTTGGGCGGTTGGAGATCAAGTGTGATGTTGGTAAACGGCGTCTGGAATCCGACACGCGTGGCAACGTTGAGGTTAAACACAAATTCCTGAATCGCCTGTTTGACTTCCTTGTAAGGCAGGTTGTCCACGCGGATAAATGGAGCAAGCAAGGTGTCCACATTGGCAAATGCCTGGGCGCCTGCAGCTTCACCCTGCAGGGTGTAAAAGAAGTTGACCATCTGCCCCAATGCTGCACGAAAATGCTTGGCAGGACGACTTTCCGCTTTGCCCGGTGCGCCTTTGAAGCCGTTGAGCAATAAGTCCTGCAAGTCCCAACCGACGCAGTACACCGCAAGGAGTCCCAAGTCGTGAATATGCAGGTCACCTTCGTTATGCGCATCGCAGATCTGTTTTGGATACAGCTTGTTGAGCCAGTATTTTTTGCTGACCTTGCTGGAGATGTGGTTGTTGAGGCCTTGCAGGGAATAGCCCATGTTGGCATTTTCCTTGACCTGCCAGTCGGTGCGTTGAAGGTATTCGTCGACCAGGTCAATATCCGCTGCTTTGATCATGTCGCGCAGGCGATTGTGTTGATCACGGTAAAGGATATAGGCCTTGGCAGTCTGCTTGAAGGGGGAAGTGAGTAGTACTTCTTCGACAATGTCCTGAATCTTTTCGACATCAGGGCATGCATCCTCATCCAGGAGAGCTTGCGTGAGACTGAGCACGCGCATGGTTAAACGATGGGCAGCTTGCTCATCCAGTTCGCCGGTCGCTTTACCTGCCTTGAGGATGGCTGAGTAAATTTTGCTGCTGTCGAAATCGACCACTTCGCCGCTGCGTTTACGGATCTGTGTAAACGTCGGGGCAAGATCAATGGCATTGGGTTGGGTGTTGTTGGAATTGAGCGTCGTCACTTTTGAAAACTCCTTGAAGATGTTTGAGATCGCAGCATCGTCCATGATGCGAAAAATTTGGGATAAAAATATCTTGTGTTTAAGCCGGTAAAAACCCGGCGAACCGGGCTGGGTGTTTTGTTTGAATCAATGTGTGGTTGTCTATTTCACGGTGAAAACTTCCGGGGCTTCCGGGCTTCCGGGGTTCCGGGGGTCACCATTCCAGTGAGCCGGATGATTGGTATTCCGTGACGCGGGTTTCGAAGAAGTTTTTCTCCTTGGCCAGGTCGATGGTTTCACTCATCCACGGGAATGGGTTACGGGTGTTGTATTGACGTGGCAGGCCGATGCGTTCGAGCCGACGGTCTGCGATGTATTTGACGTAATCATCAAACAGTTGGGCATTGAGTCCCAGCACACCATTGGGCAAACAGTCCTGGGCATACTTGATTTCATAGTCCACTGCGGTGTTGATCATCTCGACAATTTCCTGTTGGAAGTTGGTTGTCCAGATTTCGGGATTTTCCTGTTTGATGCCGTTGATCAGATCGATGCCGAAGTTCATGTGGATGGATTCATCACGCATGATGTATTGAAACTGCTCGCCAATGCCGGTCATCTGGTTGCGGCGATGAAATGACAGAATCATCACAAAGCCGCTGTAAAAGAATATGCCTTCCATGATGACATAAAAGCCGATAAGGTTGCGGACGAGCTCGCGGATGTTTTCCGGCGTGTCGGTTTTGAAATCGTCACGCATTACGTCGCTGGTTAATGACATCACAAAGTCATCTTTGCCTGCGATGGAATCGACTTCGTGATACATGTTGAACACTTCACGCTGATCAAGGTTGAGCGATTCGCAGACATACTGGAACGTGTGCGTATGGATAGCTT
>JBICHS010000377.1:0-3665 GCA_043101135.1 Phycisphaeraceae bacterium JB051 | reverse complement strand
AACAGGTCAATGTCGTCACGCTGAATCTCAGGCGAGTTGACTTTCAGCGTTGCACCATTGCCATCGAAGACGAATCGCGAGGCGTCTTGAATTTCAAACAGGCGTCCACCGATCTGCTCACTGGCTACGGTGTAGGTATGCCCCTTGGTCAATCGGACGCCGACGTACTGATCCCCTTGCTGTTTATTGATTGCCATCTTGATGGCCATGCGTATGTGTTGCGTCGCATCAAGATCAATCGGCTTAACAGTGACCCAATTCTGCCGTGGGATATCAATGCAGGTTCGCGGTGCCTGCGGTTCGTAAATGTCCAGTAAACCGTCACCACCACGATGCGCACGCAATGGCGCGCGACGCACAGCCCATTGACTGATCGCAGCGGTCATCTTGATCTGCACCAAACGATCCACCGTCCCAAACGCAAAACGCACCTCATCACCTTTGGCAAGATAGCCCAGGTCCAGATCCAAAGATGCATCATCGGTGATGCGCACGGTACGTCTGGGTTGCGTTAACTTGCCGACGAAAAGTTTGACGTCTGCCTGATGTCCTTTTTCGAGTTTGATGCGCGTGTCATGCAAGGCATACGTGCCACTCTGCGGGACGGTGTAAACCAGATCACGCGGGATGATGGCTTTGCCTGATGGCATGGTGATGCGGACACTGTCATCTAAAATTTCACAGTGATGACTTTGAGCAACCGGCGTCCCGGGCTTGCCAACATCTTGCAATTCCTTGATCCGCCAAACACCAGCAAAAGGATACGCTTTGGCTGATGTCACATCTTCATGCAGGACAGTAACGGGAATCGCGGTCTGCTTCGTGACCTTGTAAGTGAACTCGGTCGGCGGCACGATGTTACTCGACGTATTCAATGCGACAAGATTCACCTGATCGCCCACGCCAAGGTATCCCAGGAACACGTCAAACTCATACGCCTGATCGGCACCAAGGACCGTGTTCACAAGGCTGATTCGTTGACGCTGATCAACGTCACCTGCACGCTCAACCCAGACATGCAAGCTCAACTGGCCGTTCTGATTGGCAGCGGTCCGAATCGAACTATCTGTGATGGCGTAAAAGCCCTGCTCGCCTGCAGCGATTGTTTTTTGCACTGAATCCGGGGCAGCCGTTGCCATCGAACACAGTCCCAGAAACAGAACCGTGACCAGAGAAACCATTAAATACTTCATTGATCGCATCTCACTTTGCAGATTGACAAAAACATTTACACCCATGTAAGTCAACTATAGGCGTCCGACCCATCAATGACAACCCACGACATTCAAAGCCAGCTTCTGTTTTACCCTATTTTATTATTTTAAAACTATTTAAAGCCTTAAAACTGAATGTTTTCGACTTTTTTCAAATTGGTCACTTGACCCGATTGGATAAGTGGTAAGAATCATATTACCAATTCAATTTTTTCTAAAGATGTGCAAAAATGACCACGCAAACCACAGCCATGGACACCCTGCTACCAGCTCACGCCAAGGTGCAATTAGCGTTACACAAAGTGCTCGGCAACATGCAGGTCGGAGACAAGCTCGTTCCCGAACGCACCCTCGCTCAGCGGCTTGGTGTCTCCCGCCCAACGATCCGACGCGCGGTGAGCCGGCTGTGCGAACAAGGCGTCCTCGAAGCCAGACAAGGTAGTGGCACATTTTTACTCCGCCATGTCCAGGACGCTCAAGGCATTCGCAAACGCACCCAAACCATCGGGCTGCTCATGCCCACGGTGCGCAATCCCATGATTGCTCAAATGGTCGAAGCCATCGAACAGGTCGCAACCGACAACAACTATCGCATCGTCCTGGCGCATGATCATGGCAATCATGAACTGCAATGCCAGAAACTCGACCAACTGCTTGATCAGGAACTTGACGGCTTGATCGTCTATCCCGACGCGGACAATGTCTGTGAAGAACACTTCGTTAATCGACTCAACCAGATCGTCAACAACGGTACGCCGCTGATCCTTGTCGACCGTAACATCCCAGGCGTCCAAACAACATCGGTCACGGCGGACAACGTTGAAGGGATGTACTCCCTGACACGTCACATGCTCATGCACGGGCGCAGCCGCATTGCCATCATCAGCTGGGGGGATGTTGCAGGTGTCGCGGAGCATACACGTATGCAGGGCTTTGAACGGGCGATGACCGAAGCAGGTTACGAACCGGCGCCGATTCTTCATGCGACCGTCGGGCAAGTCCGCCCCACCGAGATTACTTCGCGTGAAGTTGTCGAACAATGGCTTGAGCGATATGGCAGCAATCTACCATTCGATGCCATCATCTGTTTTCATGACAACATGGCGTTGGGTGTCTATCAGGCGATGCGCACTGCAGGTCGACGCATCCCCGGTGACATTGCATTGGCAGGTTACGACAATCTGGCGCCCCAGTTATTTGAAGCAGCCGGTTTGTCATTAACGACAGTCAACCAACCCGTCGGGCTCATCGGTGATACGGCAGCAAGACTGCTCTTTGAACACTTAAACCAATTCAAGCCGCTCAAGCCTGAGTGTATCGCGTTGCACTGTGATTTACTCATCCGCCAATCATGCGGCTGTACCCATCAGGCTTGACCCATACATTCAAACGCATCCCCCGAGAATTGCGCCAAGACACAGGAGATCGCACATGCCCAAACGTCATGCATTCACGCTCATCGAACTGCTGGTGGTCATCAGTATCATCTCAATTCTGATTTCAATCCTGCTGCCTGCTCTGGGCAAAGCTCGAATGGAAGCCCAGCGCATCGCCTGCTTGAGCAATCTCAAGCAAACCGGTGTCATCTGGACCATTTATTTGAATGACAACGAACTGCACTTCCCACACAGTGGCAACCAATACATTTGGGGCGGTGGTGACTGGTCCTATGTTGGCAGTGCACCTGCTCGAAGCACACGTGCCCTGGTGCCCTATATCACCGATGACAGTATCTACAAATGCCCACGCGATAACACCGGCTGTGTCTCAGGCATCATCAGTGGCAAGGTCTGGAAAGACTGGGGAACCAGCTACGCATGGAACACATGGCTGGGTAAAGCCTCACCTTTCACCAGTGCCCATGGTGCTAACCGATACTTTCGCCTTACTGAAATGGACTATCCCACACGGACCATGCTCATGGGTGATCTGACGATGTACATGGCAGGGGCAAGCTATTGGCCTGGTTATGCAAGCAAACGAACATGGCATGATGCAGGCGGCTTTCGAAACAACATTCTCTTTACCGACATGCATGCAGGTTTTGTCAATGTGACCACGTCATCCGGTGGTGCCAATCCAGGTGAGCAGTACGTCTGGCTGCCACAGGATATCCGCTGAGTCACTGTACATTCGCCATCACTTCATTTGTTTTTCAAGACAGGAAAATCCATGCATTGGATCGCGCGTATCACTTGCACACTCTCACTGCTGTGTTTGGCCATCACCCCAGTCACACACGCAGCTGCACCAACAACTGGCAGACAGACCGTCAAACTCCCGCCGGTACTCATCACACCTCCGGTCACGTTGGATGCAGCCACATGGCAGATTCAACCGCAACGCACCAATCTCCGCACCATCCCATTCGCGGACTGCTACGAAGGCAAGTATCACGGCTATCTTCAGAAGATGGACGCGGATCCGACAGTCCCGTTTTATGCTGAGTAT
>JBICHS010000376.1:0-3319 GCA_043101135.1 Phycisphaeraceae bacterium JB051 | reverse complement strand
AGGCATCCGATGTGCATCTGCAACCCTACGAAACCAGCTTTGTCGCACGCATGCGCATCGATGGTGTTTTGCATGACTGTTTCCATCTGCCCAAGAATGTGCAGGAAGCGATCATCAGCCGTGTGAAAGTTATGGGCAAGATGAACATTGCTGAAAAACGCCTGCCTCAGGACGGCCGCGCCAGCGTGCAGGTGGGTGATCGTGAGATTGATCTGCGTATCGCATCACTGCCAAGCAATCACGGCGAACGCGTTGTGATTCGTCTGCTGGATAAAAGTGCCCAACTCTACACGCTCGGCGAGATCGGCATGAATGAGCAGACCATCGATCGGTTCCGCAATCTGGTCAACATCGAGCACGGCATCATCCTCGTCACCGGCCCCACCGGTAGCGGTAAAACCACCACGCTCTATGGCACACTTGATGAGATCAACGACAACCGTCGCAACATCATCACGCTTGAAGACCCCATCGAATACCAACTCCCCGGTGTCAGCCAAACGCAGATCAACGAGAAGAAGGGACTCACCTTTGCAAGCGGTCTGCGCAATGTGCTGCGTCAGGACCCCGACATCATCATGGTTGGTGAAATCCGTGACCACGAAACGGCTGTCATGGCGATCCAATCCGCACTCACCGGCCACCTGGTTTTCTCGACGCTGCATACCAATGATGCCTCCAGCGCTGTGACGCGACTACTGGACCTGGGCATCGAACCTTACCTTGTGGGCAGTTCCGTTGCAGGTGTTATGGCTCAGCGTCTGGTGCGTAAAGTTTGCAGCAAATGCGTCAGTAAAATCGCAGCGACACCGGCACAGGTTCAGTCATTACAGTTAACCCGTGGCGATGTGCCTGAGGATATACAGCTCTGTCAGATTGCAGGCTGTGAACATTGCCGTCAAACCGGATACCGCGGCCGCGTCGGACTCTTTGAACTGCTACAAGTCAATGAAGCCATCCGCCAGGACATCACCCAACGCGCCACCGCTGCAAGGATCAAACAAACCGGCATCCGACATGGCATGCAAACACTGCGCGATGATGGCGTGCAAAAAATCATCAACGGCATAACCACCCTCGAAGAAGTCGACCGCGTCACCGTCCGACTCGAAGGCTCGGAAAATTTTGTGGATGAAACGGTGTAATGGCATTTTTTACCACAGAGGACACAGAGAGCACAGAGATGAGACCCGTCAACGAGCTAACTGAATTGGTCATTGGAGCAGCGATAGAAGTACATCGCCATTTGGGACCAGGTTTACTGGAGAGTGCATATGAAGCGTGCCTTAGTGAAGAATTGAAGTTGCGAAAGATCAATTTTTCCGAACAGCTTGTATTGCCCATTGAGTACAAAGGCAAACACATTGAAAATGCTTATCGATTGGATTTTATGATTGAAGAGCAACTCATTATCGAACTCAAAGCAGTATCGGAAATCCACAATATGTACCGTGCACAATTGCTCTCCTACTTAAAACTCTCAAAATGTAAGGTCGGATTACTCATTAATTTTAATGTTCTCAAACTGGTGGATGGCATTCAAAGAATTGCTCTTTAAAACAAACTCCGTGTTCTCTGTGTCCTCTGTGGTAAATAAATTGAATTAAACAAACCATGGCAGTATTCGCATACAAGGCAACCAACGCGCAAGGTAAGCGTGTACAAGGCACGATCGTGGCTGAAACCCCGCGTTTGGCTCGGGATATGCTGCGTGAGCAGGGACTGGCGATCCAGAAAGTCACCACCCGCAAAGAATCGGGCGGCGGTGGTTTGGCTGCAGCGATTACGCGCCTCACGGCACGCAAACAGCAACACAAAGTCGTCGCCTTCATCCGTGAACTTGCCACCCTGCTTGCAGTCGGCACGCCACTGCTTGAATCCATGGACGTGATTATCAAGCAACATGACGGTAGCTTTGGTTCGGACTTACTTCAGATTCGTGAACGCATTGCCAGCGGCAACAGTCTTGCTCAGGCGATGCGAGCGCATCCTCAACTCTTTGATGCGATGGATATCAGCATCGTGGAAGTCGGTGAGAATGCAGGCACGCTGGAGATCGCATTGGAACGGCTGGGGGATTTCAAAGAACGTTGGCAGACCCTAAAAGGTCGCATCACCACGGCATTGATTTACCCGTGCATTGTGATTTTCATCGGCCTGGTTGTCGGGATTTTTCAGATGACCTATGTCGTGCCGAACCTGCTTAATGCGTTGATTGAAGCGGGACATGAACTGCCCTGGATTACACAGGTGGTCAAAGCTGCCAGCGATTTAATGCTTGAAAAATGGTGGTTACTGCTACTGATCACGTTTGTGTTCATCGCAAGCGTGCGTGCGGTAATCCAAACCAACAAGGGACGTCGGGCTTGGCATCGTATGCAACTGAAGCTGCCTGTGCTCGGTGAACTGATTCGTAAGCAGGCGTTGGTTCGCATTGCGGTGGTGATGTCGACATTACTGCGAAGTGGCGTGGTGTTTATTCGCGCCATCCAGATTGCTCAACAGTCGACCTCCAATGTGATATTGCGTGATTCACTGCATCAATGCGAGGAAGCGATTTTTGCAGGCGAGGACATCGCCCAATCCATGGAGAAGGTGGGTGCGTTCCCACCATTGGTGGTTCAGATTTTTGCAGTCGGTCAGCAGTCAGGTCGACTGGAAGAAATGTTGGATCGTTTAGCCAATGATTATGACAAACAGGTTCAGACGGCTGCGAACCGATTGACAGCGATTCTTGAGCCGGTGTTGATTATCGTGCTTGCGGCGTTTGTGTTTGCGATCGCTGCTGCAACGGTTTTCCCGATTCTTGAAGCCAGTAATATTTTGTAATTTCCGGAGAGGTTCCTTTGGGAACAGAACAATAGAGAGAAAAAGATGTATCAAAATAAAGTCCAACGTTACCGTGCCTTTTCGTTTGTTGAAATCATGGCTGTGGTGATCATCATCGGCATTCTCGCCGGTGCCGTGGCCATTAAGTTCAAGGATTACATTGATAAGTCCAAGGTCAATCGTGCCAAGGGGGACATGGCCACCATTGTCACCGCGGTTGAATCCTACTACGCGGACAAGGGGCATTACCCGACCAATGACGAAGGGCTTGATGTCCTGAATATCACCACCAAGAATGACCCGTGGGGAAGGCCCTACCAATACAACAGCCCCGGCCGGGAGTCGGACTTTGAAATCATCTGCCTGGGTCGTGATGGCACTGAAGGCGGCGATGGCATTGACGGTGATATTTTCAGTTGGGAATTGGGGCAGGCAGAGACTGAATGACAAGGCCGTTTTTTTACCACAGAGGACACAGAGAGCACAGAGA
>JBICHS010000375.1:0-4092 GCA_043101135.1 Phycisphaeraceae bacterium JB051 | reverse complement strand
AATGCAGGTAACAGGTCCACTTCACCACCATCAAACAGACACGCTCGCAGTTCCCCCTTGGCGGTGAGTCGCAGGCGGTTACAGGTTTCACAAAACGGCTGACTCATGGCAGAGATAAAACCCAATCGCCCTGCAGCATTGGGGATTTTGTAGACCTCTGCTGGGCCGACGCCGGCTTCGGTTTGGCGGTCAACGGGATGAATCTTGCCAAAGACTTGTTCGATGCGTTGAATGATTTGAGCGTTGTCGACCGTGCTTGGGGACTGCTCGTAATTGTCGGTTAGCTGGCTTTCGCCCAGCGGCATGTACTCAATGAAGCGCACGGTCCAATTGTTTTCAACAGTCAGGCGGGCGAAGTCTGCGACTTCATCGTCGTTGACATTGCCGATGACGACGGTGTTGATTTTGAGTTTGTCAAAGCCTGCAGCGATGGCAGCGTCGAACCCCTGCTGCAGTTGTTCGAGCAGTTTGAGACCGCGATCCCGCTGCACATCCGCGGGGTCATGTCGCATGGCAGAGCCGGCGATACGTGCCAACCGGGCAGGCTGCATGGAATCCCAACTGATGGTCAGGCGGTCGACCCCCGCATCACGCAGTTGTCTGGCTTGACGGTGCAGCGATAAACCGTTGGTGGTCATCGACAGGTCATCAGGTTTGAGTGCAGCGAGTCCTGCGACAATCTCAAGCAGGTCATGGCGAACGGTCGGCTCACCGCCTGTGAGTTTGAGATGACGCACACCAACATCCACCGCAGCACGGGCGACGGAAATAATCTCATCAGGGCTAAGGGTATCGGACTTTGGTGCAAAATCGACGCCCTGTTGGGGCATGCAGTACATGCATCGGAGATTGCAGCGATCGGTCACGGAGATTCGCAGCAATTTCAGGGCAGATAAACTCCGGGGACCCTGTGCATAGACGGGGCGCATCGTGCCTTGCGAAATGACGGGTAAAGCGATGGCCATGGAAACAGATTATAGAGTTGAACGCCAGATTTACGAATTTTCCCTCTTTCTGACTTCGCATCAGGGAACTGATAAAGGAAAATTCACTTTTGCCCGATAAGAGCTTTAGAACCGTCGGCGGGAATACTGCGCCTGCATCGGACTTTTGCGCCCGATAACATGCAATGGATCCAGCTGTCGAGATTGTTGGCCTGATATTGGAATTGTGCCCGTGTCATATGATGTTAAAGTGTTGGGCTGGATTGAATAACCTATGTATGAACTGACATGTCCAGCCTGTGAGAACAAGTCCCAGCACGTTTTTGTGCGGTATGGGGCTCGTACGTCCTGCGCTCAGTGTCAGCATCGCTACCAACTCACCACCGAACAGGTTGGCCGCCAGATTGAGCTCCCCCCCGAGGACAATAACGTCCCCAACCCATTGCTCTTTGGTTCACCGGTCACCAAGCCGCCGGCCCCGGCACACCCGTCGCATTCACAACGCCCACGGCGTCAGAGCGAAAATCGCAGCAACCCCGACAGCCCGGCATTGATGACCCCGGAAGTCGACCCGACACTGCACCCGGCGCCCAAACCCAAGCCACCAGCAGAAGTCCAGCGGATGATTGCCCAGCGTCGTGCTCAGCGTGAACGCAAGCGATTGATCATTCGCATCGTCTGCATCATTCTCGGTTGCTCGCTTCCCTTTGCACTACTGATTTACATGTACATGATGGCCCGGCAGATTGATGACACCAGTATCAAATCCGACGACGGCACGACCGTTTTCCAAAGTGATGCAGGCAATCATTCCACCGCCATCGACCTGCAGGCGTTGAACCTCATTAAGGTCAAAGCCGAACGATTAGCATCCCCCTTCTGGCGGATCCCACCCAATGACATCCCCTACCAGCAACCGGCAGGCCCCAACCCCATTGAACTGGAGCCCGGGGATACCGTTGGCTATGACGATGCGAACCTGACTTACATCGCGCCTTACACCGTCCATAGTGATGACGTGCTTGAGCTGGCGATTTTGCATCTGTCGATTCTGGATAGCGATAACCGCGTCATCGCCACCAACCAATTGCCGATGGCTTTACTCACGGATGTCACGCTGGGGCTTCGCTCACAGGGACATATCAACGTACAAATCCCGCGCACGCTGGCTAGTCAGATGGACTCAATGGCCAGTCACACCCAAGTCGTCAAGACCATGGGCAACAGCGTTGCATTGCGTGAACCGATGATCGAATCGCAGATCCTTGGCGAAAATGCCACCCTGCTCATTGCTGCATACAACCCGTTGGACAAGCCGTTATCGCGGTGTGTATTTTCCATCGTTGCCATCGACAAACAGGATGGCGAACTGGCCCACTGGCGGGTGAATTGGCAACGCACCATCGACCCACGCCAACGCGTTGAGTTCATCGTCAATATCCCCATCAGCCGATTCTGGTCCATCGGTGGTTGGAAGCTGGTGGCCTTCGGCGAAACCGAAAAGCTGCAATGATCTCAACCCAACAGCACTCCCAACGGTACAAGACAATTAACCACAGATGAACACAGATTTTCAAGATCGTGATGACGAATTGTTTCTGTCTCCGTCGGTGTTCATCAAGCCCTGCAAAACCTTCGGTTTTCAAGGCACAAGCCACCAGATGAACGCAGTGAATCTGACGGATCTCCCGGTCATACCCGTCAGATTCCCCCGCTTCACGGACTCATCTGGCGGCTTGTGTGAATCAGTGAGCGAAGCTTTCAACCGAGCCTGTTCATCTGTGTTAATCTGTGGTTTAATGTTTGGAACCAATACGTGATCTTTTAACGGATTCTCATGCTCCTGATCCCGCTGCATACTGATCGACGACTCACCAGCCTGCCCTGGATCAATATCTCGTTGATTGCAGCCAACCTCATCATCTTTGCCATTCAGCATGGGACGAATACCGAACTCACACGACGGTTACTGCTTAACCCACTGGACCCGACTCTGTTTCAGTTTGTCACTTACCAGTTCCTGCATCAGGACATTTATCACATCGGCGGGAACATGATTTTCCTCTGGACGTTTGGCAATAATGTCGAAGACCGGCTGGGCAAAATCGGGTACCTGTTTTTCTACCTTGCTGGTGGCATCATTGCGGGGCTGGGACACTGCCTGGGGGAAGTCTCCCCGGTGCTCGGTGCAAGCGGGAGTGTCGCTGCGGTGACCGGCGCGTTTTTGGTGCTCTTCCCCAACACGCGGACGACGATTTTTTACTGGGTCATCATCTTCGGCGTCTTTGAACTCTGGAGTATCCTGCTCATCGGATTTCAGATTGCACAGAACGTGATGATGCAGTTTTCCGGCAATGAATCACAATATGCCTACATCGCCCATCTCTCGGGGTACGGCTTTGGCATTCTCATCGCGCTAGGTCTGCTGTGGTCGAGATTGCTTAAACATGAGCCGTATGACCTGCGTGGGATGTATCTGCATCGCAAACGCCGTATGGAGTTTGCCCAGATGGCTCAGCAGGGATACTCGCCCTGGGAACACACGCAGGCAGACACGCCGATCCCCGATGCGGTGGCAACGCAGCCTCGCCAGCAAGCGACGGGTGATGATACACAGCGTCAGCAAATCGCACTGCTGCGTGGGCAGGTGTTACGGTCCCTCAATGAACAGGACCTGCCACAGGCTGCGCGGGTGTATGCCCAGATGTTAGAGATCGCCCCCAAGCAGGTGATGAGCATGCAGCAGCAGTTGGACCTTGCCAACCAGCTCATGACCGAGGGCAATCACGAAGCCGCTGCCAAGGCCTATGAGTTGTACCTGAGCACATTTTCCAGCTCGTCTCAGAATGAACAGGTTCAGTTGCTGCTGGGCCTAATTTACACGCGGTATCTCAAGCGGTATCAGCGTGCCCGGGAATTACTCACGCAAGCCAAACGACGGGTGTCGGATGAGAATCAAAAAGCATTGATCAACACCCTGCTGTCCGAGTTGCCTTCGCAGGATTTCCCGCCGGAGATTTGATTATCAGTTTTATTGGTTGATTGGATCGTTGTCGCGAAAACAATCATGGTCTTTGTTCTCACTGCATGTTTATGGTTTGAGCGATTCAAACCACGATACAGAATGCTTCGTCATTCCCGCGCAGGC
>JBICHS010000374.1:0-6080 GCA_043101135.1 Phycisphaeraceae bacterium JB051 | reverse complement strand
GAAGACTTCTTGAAGATGGGCTGTGATGCGGTCGAAACCGACAGCTTTGGTTCCAGCAAACTGACACTTGGTGAGTTTGATCTCACTGACAAAACCTACGAACTTAACAAGCTCTCCTGTGAGGTTGCCCGCAAGGCCTGTGACAATTATTCGACGCCCGACAAGCCGCGTTTTGTCATCGGCTCGGTAGGCCCGGGTACCAAGCTCGTCACGCTGGGCAACACCGATTGGGACACCATGCTCGACTCTTACACCGAGCAGTTCCGCGGCTTGATTGATGGTGGTGCGGATGCATTACTCATCGAAACCGCACAGGATATTCAGCAAGTCAAATGCGCGATCAATGCGGCACTTGATGCTATGGCTGAGCGAAATCTTAAACCTGCGACAATGGACGAAGATGGCGACATCCCCATCATGGTTCAGGTCACCATTGAGACCAGTGGCACGATGCTCGTGGGGACTGACATCGCAGCAGCCTGTACCGCGCTGGCCAACTTCCCGATTCTCAGTATCGGGATGAACTGTGCAACCGGCCCGACCGAGATGTCCGAACATATTGCTTACCTCGGCAAGCATTGGCCCAAAGCCATCAGCGTGCTGCCCAATGCCGGTTTGCCTGCCATGGTTGAGGGTCAAACGGTCTACCCGCTGTCACCCGAACCCTTTGCCAAAGCCGTCAAGCAATTCGTTGATGACTTTGGCGTGAACATGGTCGGTGGTTGTTGTGGCACAACGCCTGAACATCTCAAAGCGGTGATCGATTTAGTTGGTGATCAGCCGCCGGTGCAGGTCGAAAAGCAATTGCCTGCAGCCAGTTGTTCAAGTTTGTACACACCCACCGAGTACAAGCAGGACGCATCCATTCTCAACATCGGTGAACGTCTGAACGCTTCAGGTTCGCGTGCGTTTAAGCGTCTGCTTGAAGCGGAAGACTGGGACGAAATGGTCTCGCTGGCTCGCGAGCAGATTCGCGAAGGTTCGCATGTCATTGACGTGAACGTGGACTATGCCGGTCGTGACAACGCTGCGGATATGTCCAAGCTGGTGAGTTGTCTGGTTCAGCAGGTCAACGCGCCGTTGATGCTTGACTCCACGCAACCTGCCAACATCGAAGCTGGTCTCAAACAGGCTGGCGGTAAATGTCTGATTAACTCTGCCAACCTGGAAGATGGCGAAGAAAAATTCGCGGTCATGTGCCGCCTTGCCAAACGCTACAACGCGGGGCTTGTCTTAGGCACCATTGACGAAGACCCCGAAGAAGCGATGGCAAGAACCGCCCAACGCAAGATCGCCATTGCCACACGCATGTACAAATTGGCAACGGAAAAGTACGGACTCAAGGGCGAAGACCTGATGTTCGACCCGCTGGTTCTGCCGATTTCAACGGGCATGGAAAAAGACCGTCGCAGTGGTTTGGAAACCATTGAAGGCACACGCTTGATTGCTCAGACGTTCCCCGAATGTCAGTTGACCTGTGGTCTGTCCAACATCAGCTTTGGCCTGAAACCTGCTGCGCGTCAGGTGCTCAATAGCGTGTTCCTTTACGAGCTTTCGCAGGCAGGGATGACCAGCGCGATTGTGCACGTCTCCAAGATCTTGCCCAAGCAGCGTATCGATGAAAAACTCTGGGATGCGGCACTGGATCTGATTTACGATCGCAAGCCAGAATCACCGGTCAAACTTTCTGATGGCTCGCAAACATCCGAGCCTTTGCAGATTTTCGTCGACCTGTTCCCTGATGATGCAACCACCCAATCCATGAAGCAGGACATTACCGAACTGCCTTTGGAAGAGCGGATGCAAAAGCACATCATTGATGGTGAAAAACGTGGCATCGTCGAGACACTCGAAGAAGCACGCCAAACGTACACGCCTTTGCAGATCATTAACGAGCATCTACTCGAAGGCATGAAGGTTGTCGGTGAGCTCTTTGGCAGTGGTCAGATGCAATTGCCCTTCGTGCTCCAATCTGCCGAAGTCATGAAAATGGCGGTCGCGCACCTTGAGCAATACATGGAAAAAGTCGAAGGCCAAACCAAAGGCTCCATCGTCCTTGCCACCGTTAAGGGGGACGTGCACGACATCGGCAAGAACCTCGTTGACATCATCCTTTCCAACAACGGCTACACCGTCTACAACATCGGCATCAAACAACCCCTCGACGCCATCATGGCCAAGTGGGAAGAAACCAAAGCCGATGCCATCGGTCTTTCGGGTCTGCTCGTCAAGTCCGTGAACATCATGGAAGAAAACCTCAAGGAACTCGTCGCTCAGGGCGTCAATGTCCCGATGCTGCTTGGTGGTGCAGCGCTTTCACGACACTACTGTGACTGTCATCTCCGTAGCATTTATCAAGGCTCCGGTGGTAAGACCTATCACGGCAAAGATGCGTTTGAAGGCTTGCGTATCATGGATCATTTGGCGGCAGGCAAACTCGATGACCTGGAAAATGAAATCGAAGCGCGCATTGCCAAGCGTGAAGATGCTGAGAATAAAATCGCTGCATCACGTGAGAAAAAAGCTGCAGCCAATGGTGGGGCGACAGCAACCCTCCCCGCCAAGTCCAGTGTGGCAACGGATATCGCGGTGCCCAAGGCGCCGTTCTTTGGTACCCGTGTCATCGAAGACATCAAGCTTGATGACATTTATCACTTCATCAATCGCATCGCGCTGTACCGTGGGCAATGGCAGTTCAAGAAGGGCAAGCTCTCCGACGCTGAATACGAAGCAATGCTCGAAGACAAGGTCGACCCGATCTTTGATCGCTTAGCCAAGCAGTGCACGGACGAAAATATCCTCGTGCCCAAGGTGGTCTATGGCTACTTCCCCTGTCAGGCTGATGGTGATGATCTGATCATCTTCGATAGCGAAGATCACGACAAGGAAGTTCAACGATTTAGCTTCCCACGACAGGAAAAAAGCAAACGCCTGTGTATCAGCGACTTCTTCCGCAGCGTTGACTCCGGCGAAAAGGATGTCATCGGCATGAGCTGCGTCACCGTTGGTGATAAAGCTTCCGAAGCGAGCAAGAAACTTTTTGAAGCCAACGAGTATCAGGAGTATCTCTACCTGCATGGCTTCTCCGTGGAGTGTGCAGAAGGTCTGGCAGAATGTTGGCATAAACGCATGCGTCAGGAAATGGGTATTGCTGATGACGATTCGCCACGCATCCGTGAACTCTTCACACAGAAGTACCGTGGCAGCCGTTACAGCTTCGGTTATCCAGCCTGCCCGGAAATGAGTGACCAGGACAAGCTCTTTGCGTTGCTTGATCCCTCCCGCATCGGATGCTCATTAACGGAGAATTGGCAGATTGACCCCGAGCAGTCCACCAGCGCGATTATTGTCCATCACCCTGAAGCGAAGTATTTTAATGTGTGAATCTAGCTATTTTTCCCTGTAGATCGGAGGGGCATAATGGGTGTTAAATTTGATGATGTTCACGACGCATACATGTTTGTCAGTGCTTCGCATCTGAGTGACAATCAGGCATTCATCAGCAAGTCCACGGGGCAAATATTCTTTCGCCATGATGACAACGAACTCGATGACGTGCCGGACGACATTGATGAAAATGATGATTACATTGAAGTTCCAAGCCAAAATGATTTGAATCTTGGAAAAAGGTTAGCTCTCGATTTTGCAACGTTTCACATGAGCGATGATGATTTAGATGAGGTACTCAATATCTTCAGTCGTCGTGGTGCTTATCAGAAATACAAGTCATTTTTGATTCGACGGAATATGCTTGACCAGTGGTATGAGTACGAAAATCGTCATGTCATCCAAACGCTTCGCCAATGGTGTGTGACAATCGGAATCGAATTAATCGATTAAAAAATAACAAAGACCACACCTCCGCCTCTGGTGTGGCCTTTGTCTTACTTGATCCGAGTTGCGCGGATCTTGGAGTCAGTGTTTGCAATGATGGTGGTCGTGGTCATGCCCGTGACAGGGGTTTTCACGTTCACCATTTGGATCATTGAGGAATTGGTTCAGAACATCCTCGGGTGTGTTGCCACTGTGACCGATGCTGCATTGGATGCCGATGCGATCGAGATTGGATTGAGCGCCAGCCCCCATGCCGCCTGCCAGGACGAGGTCCACCGCCAGTTCCAGTAGCCAACCGGGTAGACTTTCACAGCCGTTGGCTTGTCGGGCGATATGTCGTTGTTGTTCGACTTTGCCGGTTTGGGGATCATATTCGCAGAGATACAGGCCGTTACTTTTACCAAAATGTGAGCCGAAGGCCTGGTCTTGAGTTGGGATGGCGATGCGCATGTTTTTTCGTCACTTCTATTTGAAAAAGAATGATAAGTTCATTGCGATATCATACTCAGCGTGACGGTGACGTGACGGGGAGATTTTTATTTGCTCTGCGACTTAGTTGCAACGGGCAGCAAGGGGTTCCAAGGCAGGGGAGCGTCTACTTCAGCAGTCATATTTGCATTGATGGTTGGGATTCTGAACACCGGGGCAGATGTTGTTACGCTCTTTGTCCGGATCATGGTCGTAGTTGTGAAGAACATCCAACGGCGTCTTGCCTGTCATACCCAGGCAGCAGTCAATGCCGACACTTTCAAGGTTTGCCGCGGTGTTGGGATTCATACCACCTGCAAGCACCATGTCTACGGACAACTCAATGAGAACGCGACCTAGTGCGTGAAGTTTGACGTGTTCGGGGCGTTTGACAATGCGCGGGTTGACCACGACGCGGGTCTGGGGGTTGAACTCGCAGATATAGAGTCCATCACATTTGCCAAAGTGCGGGCTGAATTGCCCATCAACGGTGGGAATCGCAATACGCAAGAGGCTTCATCCTTGAAAATACAGGGCCGGATTATCCATCATTCTAGGCGCGCTATCGGGATGTTTCGACCTTGATTTTTCAACAAGATGAATTTTGTTCTCGGATGGTAAATGTTTATTTGAAAACCGTCTGCCAATAAAGCGATTTCACAGCTTGGGCATCCATGTCCGTGGTGACCTGAATGTGTTTGGCGTTGCCTCGAAGCAGGGTCATGCCGCGGGTATGTTGGCCGCTGGTTTCAATCTCAACGGACTGTTGCGCCAGCGTGTAGTGTTCTAACCCCATTGCCCAGATGAATGGGAAAATGTCATACATCACCGGCCCGGGTTTCCAGTGATGCACCGGCAGGAACTTCTGGATTGACGCATACAACGCTTGATGCAAAGCCGAATCCTGCTGTGCGTATATCTCACATTCTTCCCTGGGGATCACGAATCGGCGTGTCACATCCCATGTCCCCATCACGATCGGAATGCCACTGCTAAACACAATCTCCGAAGCGTTGTAGTCAAAACAGATGTTATGCTCCACGCGGTTTAACGCGGTCTCCCCGCCCATAAGCGAGATGGCTTTGATCTTCGGGGCAATCTCAGGCTTGCGACAGATGGCTGTTGCGATGTTGGTCAGCGGGGCAATGCAGCACAGCACGATGTCACCTGCATGCTGCTCGACGGTTTCGATG
This sequence comes from Phycisphaeraceae bacterium JB051, assembly GCA_043101135.1. Classification (GTDB taxonomy): domain Bacteria; phylum Planctomycetota; class Phycisphaerae; order Phycisphaerales; family Phycisphaeraceae; genus UBA7800. Next base: position 585 of record JBICHS010000374.1, on the reverse strand, counting down.
ATCAGGTCCACAGCATCACTGCGAAAATCAGCATCTGCCGGATCATGCGGTTCTGCAAAACAGCGGTGATTCATGCAGTTGTCCTGATCATGCTGACGCTGCTTTTCACCCTCACTCATCGGCCTCAGGGCATACTGCATACCAGCTGCGACGGGGATATCGCTGCGATCCAGATAACGCAGCAAACGCTTGATGAGACGCGCCCGTTGATCCGAGGGCCAGGTCACCGTGGTAATCGCCTTGATCGCCAGCTCCGGTCGCAGCAGGGCAAAGTGAATTGCCAGCAAATCGTCGATATCCTGACCGGGGTCTGTATCAATGAGAATCGGTGGCATGGCAAACCTTTCGCGTGTGAATAGCCGATTGGCAAGTCTAATTGTTCTCACAACGTGTGCAAGCTGTGCTATCATCATGTTTTTGCTACTGGACATTGATGGAATCACAACGTTACAAACTCACCATCGCCTACGATGGCACGAACTTTCACGGGTGGCAGCGTCAGACCACGCCCGATGGTCAGGTTCTGCGGACCGTTCAGGGCGAGATGATCATGGCCATGCAGCGACTCTTTAGATCGGAAGAGCG
>JBICHS010000373.1:0-3082 GCA_043101135.1 Phycisphaeraceae bacterium JB051 | reverse complement strand
GCATATTAGTTGATGTCTTCAACACCAAGCCGGTTGGGCTCGATACTGAACATGGCCATTTGTGATGCAAGCCACTTGAAGGAAAGCTGGCGAACGGAGCAGCCGTATTCTTCAGCGATGGGACGAATGACTTCGTTCTTTTTCAGCCCGTAGATCAGCCAGTTTTTATCACGGAACTTACGGTGGTCATTGGGCCCGAAGGTGTGATCCGCTGACTTGAACTCTTCATCCAAAATACCTGAGTTCGTCGGCACGCGGCTGATCACGCCCCCGCGCCCACGGGCATCACAGATTTCGCAGAACTCGCGGCCTGGGTCCTGTTCGTACATGTTCATCACGGTTTGCACGACGGCTGCATCATGTTCGATAAAGGCCTTATAACCTTCTTCACGCCAACCGATAGCAGGGCCCAGCGCAACACCCCAGTAACGAATCTTGCCTTGCTCGACAAACTTGTGCATCGTTTCGACGTACTCATCTGCAAACTGATCAAGCTTGAGGTTGTGCGATTGGTAAAGGTCAATGCAATCGATGTCCAGACGCTTGAGGGAATGCTCGATGTCTTTTTCGAGGAAGCTAGCTGAGAAATCCTGACGGCGTTCGCGGTGACCGCCTTCTTCACCGGGGTCGGAGTAAAAATCGTAGCCACACTTGGTTGAGACCACGATGTTATCGCGGCCAGCGTATTTGATGGTCTGAGCGAGCAGATTTTCCGCACGCCCGTTGCCATAGGCAGGCGCGGTGTCAAAGAAGTTCACGCCTTTGTCGAAGGCATGGTTCTGAATCGCGACGCCTTGTTCGTCGGTGTAATCGCCCCACCAATTGGTGCCAAAGACGAAATTGCCAAAGCCAAAAATAGAGATATTCAGATCGGTCCCGGGAATGGTGCGGTAATCCATGAGGTGTCTTCCTGCAAGTGGTTTACGTGGTCATCGTCAAATGAACTTGTAACAGGTACAGGATAGCGTGAGTAACAAAAAAAGAGCAAGTAGCATGAACATCAATTGAAATGAATTGAATCAGGAGACTTTGCCAACCACACGCGGGTCTTTGGTGTTGCTCAGATATTTGACCATCTTTTTCTGCAACAGTTCCCTGGTCACCGAGAGCTTGGGATCATCCGCCAGATTCGTCAGCTGGTATGGGTCATCCTTAATGCGGTAGAGCTCTTGAGCGGGACGACGTCCCAAAGCCTGCTCATAAAAATGCATGGTGTTGGGATTGGACTTGCAGGCCATGATCGAATCGTAGGACACCCCGTCATCATCAACGGATTCGGCCAGGGACGGCCAACGGTCAGGTTCGAAGTTGCGGATGTACAGATACTCGTCGGTGCGAATCGCCCGCATGGGGTAGAGCGTCTCATGCGACTCTCTGCCGGTGACGACAAAGTCACGATAGGGGTCGATACGCCCCTGCTTATCCGACTGAAGCACATTGGCTAGACTGTGCCCGGTCATGGCGTCCGGCTGCTTGACGCGTGCTGCGGCAAGGATCGTTGGGGCAAGGTCGGTGTGATTGACAAAGTCGGTCACCACACGCCCACCATTGACACCTTCAGGCCAACGGATCGCAAGAGGTACACGCGTGCCGTGGTCATAAAGATTGGTCTTGGCGCGAGGGAACGGCATGCCGTTGTCGCCGGTCACGATGATGATCGTGTGATCCAGCTCACCAAACTCTTCAAGCAGGTTCAGGACATAGCCAATCTCATTGTCAAAGTCCTGCACTTCTGCAAGGTACCGCCCGATATCCTTACGCACTTCTGGGATGTCCGGCAGGAAATCAGGCACCTTTAACGTGTCAGCATTGACATAACGAAACTTGTCATAAGGACGATGCGGATTGTAACTGCCAAACCAATAGCAGAACGGTTGTGTCGGGTTCAGAGAAGCATATCGGTAATACATCATCCGTTTAAAGGAGATGGACGGGCCCGCGGGGTTTTCCTGCCAACCGGTTGCGTTGTAATCACCGGGTCCCCAGCCTTTTGACATCAAGCCGATTTGATAACCCGCTTGCTTGAGTAAGTCAGGGTAAACCTGTAAATCACGGGGAAAATTGCCACGCAAATCGGCAGCGGTCCCCAGCTCCCAGAAGTTGCGGCCGGTGAGTAAAGCGGCCCGTGATGGGGAACAGGACGGCGAGGAAACGTAGGCATTGGTAAAGCTGACTCCTTCGCGACAGATGCGATCGAAGTTGGGCGTTTTGACGCCGGGGCATCCCATAAATGAGCTATGCTCCCAAGACCAATCGTCAGCATTGAAAAGGACGACATTGGGACGTGGGTCACGCTTGCGAAGGCCACGCCAGGAAAGCAGCCCCCCTGCCGTTGCAGCAGCAGCGATACCGGTCCCAGCAGTCCATTTGAGAAATCGTCGGCGGTCCATGATGCCCCCCATGGCCTTGGTGATGAATGATTGCTACGTGTGTGCAGTTTATGCGATCTGAGGTTGCAGGTCACCTGATGCGACCAACTGCTCAATCACTTCAGAAAGTCGATGCAGGTCAACAGGTTTGGCCAGATAAGCATCACAGCCCCAATTCATGAATCGAGCTTCGTCGCCGGGCATCGCACAGGCAGTGACCGCAATAATCAACGGGCGATGTCCAAGGGGTTGGCGTTTGACCATTCTGATCACTTGCCAGCCTTCGATGTCAGGAAACTTCATATCCAAAAGCAATACCTGCGCAGGGAACTCACGCAATGCATCCAGTGCCTGGCGTCCTGTCTCCACGGTGTGACATTCATAGCCTGATCGAACAAGCCATTTGCGCAGCATCACGCGATTGGAACGACTGGCGTCGGCAATGAGAATGCTGTTTTGTTGTTGCATCATCAGATCATCGGTCATTGAGCAAGACCTCCACCTCTGTGGCATCCAATTCATCTTGAATCTGAATTGGAGTAAGCTGCGGCCCGTCAATGGGCAGTTGCAGATGGAATGTCGAGCCGGCTTCTGGATCACTGGAGAGATGAATCTGCCCACCCAGTAAATCAACCAGACGCTCAGACAGGGACAACCCGGTGCCACTGCCCATGATCGGATGCGATGGCTCGGATGTGTAGATCGGAAGAGCG
>JBICHS010000372.1:0-12016 GCA_043101135.1 Phycisphaeraceae bacterium JB051 | reverse complement strand
AATCAGGAGATGCTTTTAGCTCATCGGCATTTTTGGGTTGACGAACCGAAGCCAGAAAGTTCAAATTTGCAATGTTTGAATGTTGAAGAATATGCGCTCTATGATCAGTTGCGAAGAGATTACTGGGGGGACCGGGTTCGTCTTGAACAGGAAAAAATAGGATTTGATTTTCTGATTAAGGCCTTACAAGAATTGTGACATAGTTTGTTTGTCGTGTCACCAATTGAAGTCTTGTGGATATATAGTTCCCTTGGTCATATCCCACCTAGGTAAACGTCGTGGTCAAGGCGATGAGTCAGGCAAGAACGGTGCTGCAGAATAAAATGCGAAGAACGTTTGGTTACTGTGTTGTTACCTTTATTACCCCCCTTTTAAGGGTAATAACATTATTGCATTACTGACTAAAAATAGGTGCTATGAAGGTTTTGTGGAAACCTGATGGGAGATATTCTAATTTTATTTAATTGCCTATGGTAAAATTATTGAGAAGTGAAATGTTTGAAGCTTTGGCATGTACTTCCAACCAATGCCAGTTGTTAAATGATGTGCCGTCTTGTGGCCATGAACGGTTTTTTTCACGGTTAAAAACCTCTATAGAAGTTGATTCCTATTAAGGTTTTTGTCTGTCTATAGTTCTTGGCTGAGATTCACGGTCTCGGGCTGGCGTCTTTATCTGGTCGCAGATTCTATGACAAGTCTAGTAAAACCCGCCACGTCAGCTTGGAGGTTGTTGTCGAGGCCACCGATGAATTCTGCGACACGTGCTGGGCCCACATGGTCAGGTTCAGAGAAGTCACGTTGCAAGATGCTCATGGCTTCCAAGGCATGTGCGTTCTCGCCAAATTGTCTGATCCTTTGGCCGATCTTTTCAGGTCCAAGTAGGTGTTGGCGGATAACGTAGTAAAGATCGTATGCGTCTTTGGCTTTACCCCGTTTGTCGAAGGCAAGTGCCTTGAGAACTGTGAAAGCACTTGGTCCGCAGACTTGAATCTCTCGCCTTGCTTTGGCTCCTTCTGGTAGCGTGTCATCAGTGGTGACAGTGGCACTATCCTGAAATGCCAAATCCAAGCCCGGAATGATGAAGGCGGCAAACTTGTCGTCAATATGGCGTAAGCGGCCACCGCGATCGGCTTCCGGGGTCGGCTGGATCAGAAAATCAACGGTGATGCCATGACTGGATCGCCACCGTTGTGCAGTGGGCTTCCATTTGTCATTTGTGTCGGGATTGAAGCCAGCCACCGAAAGCCGTTGAGTAATCGCTCCATAAAGTTGATCGTCCAGAATGACAATGGAAAACCCGATGTCCAGGTCAATGATCCCAACATGCGGTTCATCATCAGCAGGTTGGATTGGTCAATGATCAAGGATGGCACCAAGCCACCGACAATGTACATCTGATCACGAAAATCACCAAGTCGCGTGGCGATCTCCAGGCAAGTCTGACGAATGATTCCGCTGCATCCCGGTTGATAATCGGAAGCCACACGCGGCTCATGGTTTACTGCCATTGCAGACGTTCCTTTCGCAGATGTGATTCAGCTTCCTCTTCTCGTTCCGACATCGATTGCAAATCAATGAACGTTAAATTGTGCTGACACAGGATATGTCATGAATGTCTTGCCCGCCGTGAAATACACTTTCGTCGTTGGGATGGTCAGCCACAGGTTTGCACCGCGTTCTTCACTGTGACATTTCAGATCATTAAAGAACCCTTCAGTTGGTGTGTAATCCACATAAACAGTGGCCAATCGGTAGTTGGCAAACGGGGCCAGCAACTAGGCAGCAGCCAACCCAGTGACTGCATTCTGGTGGTGATGCTCCTTGAGCGATTGGCAGACGCGATGGAGCAGCTCTTCACCGCTTCTTACCGCAACATGTTCGTGGATGATTTCATGTTGATCGAATTGGTAATGATCTTCCCACGCATCGAGCAAAAGATTCAGATCGCACGGTCAGAATTTCTTTCGATGAGTTGTTGTGATTCCATTCGCTTACAAATTCGACTCACATAGCCAGGATCCAGATCGCCTTCTTCGACGAACTCGTTTTGTGCCCACCATCGTTGCGGATCAAGCAGTAGCAAGCGGGTAATGCGAGAACTCTTGGGAGCGAATACCGATGATGGACGACCGCGCGGTATGAACTTGTTGGGCTGGCCTTGGATGTGCAGAACCAGTGGCGGCGCTTTGATGTCTGCGTTGCCGGATAGTTTGTGAGCCCCTCCCTCCGGCTCAGCAGACAACCAACAACCCGATTTTCTCACAGTGACTGGTACGAAGACCGGGAGGGGCTCACTCGGGCCTCAGGCCACTGAGCGATTGCGGTGTTGTACCAAGCTTGGTACTGATCAAGACGGCGTTGGATGCTACGCGATGATGTTGGCCACAATGCTGGCCGTTGCCAAAGTCGCAGTTTTTTGAAAAAGCGTTCGACTTTGCCATTGAAAGAGGGCGTGCGGACTTGTCCACGGACATGCTTGATGCCTAAAAACTTCAAACCTAACTTGAATCTGTTGCTGGACTGGACGCCGTGATCTGTGATCAGATTTGCGGGCCCGCCCAATTTCTTGGTTGTTATCGTCAGTATTTGAACCATCTGTTATGAGTCGAGCGCCTTGATGTGGTATGCACGAAGACACAGCAGCTTTCTGGTTGCCCCGTCAAGAGTGGCGACTGCCGAGTAGGTTGTCCATAGCACTCGGAATGTCATGATGTCCATATGCCAAGTGTGGTTCGGTGTTGAGGGGGCTCAGCTCTTCATAGCCTACGTTTTTCAATAGCATTGGCAAAGTACGTTCATGTGATGACGCGGTCATGTTTTAAACTTCCCCGGATGTGATGGTTTTGAGGTTGTCAAAGCAGGCAGTTGCATTGGCCGATGGCTTGCTTCATGCCTAGAACTTCAAATACCGATGTGTGTTCGAGGCAAAGACCGATTTGCAGCTTTGGCTGAACTCGTTTGATGGTTTGTACCATGAAGCGGTAGATTTCAACGCGCTGTTCATGCGAATACCTAGAGCGTCCATCGTCATGCACTTTGTATGCCGGTTGCAGATCATTGGAAATGGCATTGTCTTTGCCGAGTTTGAGTTGAACCAGTTGTAGGGCAGGTTTGTAGATGCAGGTGCCGCCGAGTGTGATTCGGTTCAATGGGACAGTTGTGATTAGTTGTTCCAGAAACTGGCCATAGACTTGTTTCCAATCTTCAATTGGGATAATAGGCATGACGACCGCACGCACAGGATAGCCTGCAGCCGCACAAGCCTGCATTGCTTCGATGCGTTTTTCGACGCTGGGCGTATTGGGTTCAAACTGTCGATCAATGGCTGACGGGTTGGTCGTCCATGAAAGAATCGTATGATCACGATGATCCAAATCCAACAGGTTTTCGACATCCACACTTTTTGTTAACACCGTCATACGAGCATAGGGATGCTTGGCAAAAAACGGGATCATGCACCGTGAGTAACCCGTCAATCGATCCAACGCAAGACCGTCCTGAAGCTTGCCCAGATAAAACGGCATCGGACGACCGTGCTGGTTGGCAACGCGATTGATGCGGTCGAGCATCTCATCAAGGTTCATGTATATTTTGACGGTGGGTGAAAAACGCACGCCACGCGAGCCAGCCAGATAGCAGTAATCGCAACCGTAGGGGCAAAAGCCATAGGGCGAAAAGTGCCAGTAGTTCGGGCAGGTGTTGCCGTCCTCATCACTGTGGCGGACACTGCTGAGTAATTCGCCCAGCACCAATGTTCGTTTGCCTTCGTAATGCAGTTTGAGTTTTTCACTTTGCCCCAGATCGATTTTGTTGTGATGCGTATCGAGTTGTTCTTCAACCGTTGCCTTGGGATAAGCTTGGCAGATCGCGTGCGCCAATTGCTGGCGATCGGGTGTCGCTACGCTGCCTTTAGCAAAGATAATTCGATGTGGTGCAAAGCAACGAGCGGGCTGGGGAACGTATGTCGGCGGGACCGTCAAGCCGTCGAACAGACCATTGGCGGGGATGGTTTCTGTCATCGTTTGGCTGCAGAATGAGAGTAGTTGATCCCTAACAATATACAAACGCATAAAAGCAGTCTGTGTCAACTCGTGAGACTGTCATGCTCAAGAAATAACTTGCAATTCCAGTTTGGTTGCACTGGTTTGGTTCCAACGGCACACGGGCGAATGTTGCTGCCAAGGCGCCGAAATGGGGCGAATCGCTACTGTGTAAATAGATTTGCAACGCCGGTAAAAATCATGCTTTACGTAAATTATTCACCAACTCGCCGTATTCGACACTGGTGGTATGTAACATTCAGGTCCATTCAGTTGCCATGAAACTTTGGGCTCGTCGGATGCATCCGGGATGGATATCTCCACTGGGTATTTGATATTTGTTTGTACATCGTTGACTTGCTGAATAGTGACGTCTATAATTTCCGCAACTTAATCGTGTCAGTTAAACGATTCACTTGATTGAAGGTAATGTATGTCTCAAAAGGGTAAGCAGCTCGTGACTGTGTCAGATGTATCTGACAAGCTCGGGTTGTCGCGTGCGACCGTTTCGTATGTGCTTAACGGCAAAGCCAAAGAGATGAAAATATCTGATCGGACGATTCGACGTGTCAAGGAAATGGCCGACGAATTGGGGTATGTCCCCAACTATTTTGCCAAAGTCTTACGTGAAAAACGTAGTAAAACCATTGGTATTCTCTTTGCCAGTTTAGACCTTGGTTGGGCTCATCATGTCTTTCAGGGGATGCTCGATGTTTTTGATCAAGACAGCTACATCCCTCAAATGTCAGTGCATCTTTGGGATTCGGATCGGCAAGAGCGCGAGATTGAATCATTCCTTGAACGGCAGGTGGATGGTTTGATTTGTCAGCCCATCGTTGGTTGTGGTGAATTGTATAGCCGAATCAGCAAGCGTGTTCCCTTTGTGCAGCTCAGCGATAATGTGCTTGACAATGACAGCGGGAGTTTTGTGGCATGGGATTCCAGAAGGGCGGCGGCCATTGCGATGGAGCACTTAATTCAAATCGGTCGCCGTCGGATTGGATTCATCGGTGCGGCACATGGCGGGATGACGACCCCGGCAAGATATGAAGCTTATGAGCAGACGTTAAACAGATCCAACTTGCCTGTTACCCCTCAATGGATTGCCTGGGAGCAGCCGGGGCAGTCGCCTGAGGGGAAGGTTCGCAAAATGTTTTCATCGTCCGAAAATTGCCCCGATGCGTTGTATTGCCTCAACGACTGGCTGGCGTTGAAAGTTATTGATGTGCTCCGAAGCATGGGTATCCGGGTTCCAGAAGATGTAGCTGTCATTGGTATGAGTGATTTTTATCCGTCTTCTTACGCAGGGCTCTCAACGATGAAAGAGCCTTGTCATGAATTGGGACGTGTGGCTGCATCCACGATATTGCGGGCAATCAGTCATCCTCAGGAATTGCCGTTACATCGCCTGATAACATATGAAAAATTGATTGTTCGCAGTACGACGATGAATCAGAGTGATTCATAGGTCAACACGGCGTTCATATAAAAAAAACGGGTTAATGTTTGCCAATAGGCAACATAATGGCTAATCAGTGCCTAATTAGGTAGTTGGGAGGTGTCTCATGAAACAATATGAATCACGTATGGGATTTACATTAATTGAGCTTTTGGTAGTTATATCAATCATCGCCTTGTTGATTGCAATACTTCTACCCGCGCTTAGAAGCGCCCGTGCGGTGGCAAAGCGAACTGTATGTATGAGTAATGAACGACAGTTTGGTGTTTCTCTGACAGTTTATACTGATGGCTACAACGGATGGATGCCACATAGCAAGATTGGGTCACTTTATACATATGATGGGAAATGGTGGAGTAATTTCCTGGTCCAATCAGGGGCGATTGATCTAGGGCCCAACGGTTGGAGTTGGAAAGACGGTGGCATGGTTTCATCAGGAATATGGAGATGCCCAGATGAGGAAAATCGAACTTATGGTGGATATGCCTATCCTGTGAGTTCTGGAAATCCTGGTATTCATGGCTCGGGTCTTAATAAATCATTTCGTTTGCAGGAATCGTTGCGTGCAAGTGAAGTGATTATGCTTGTGGATCAGGAGCAGGACACAACCTTGTCATATTGCCCCGTTGGATTTGGGGCGACCCCATCACTTTTTATGCAGCACGATGAAAGTAGTAATGTCCTTTATAGGGATGGGCATGCCAAAACTCTAAGTGCATACATCGTTGCAGCTAACGAAGATGATCTTTGGGGACATTATCATGAGTGAAAATCTCTACAAGTGCAATCATATTTTGATCAAATGGTTTTTAGCTATCCCCGCTTTCTGTTTAATACTTTTCTTTCAAGCAAATCTGCTCACTGCAGAAGAATCGGTTGTCGTAAAAGAACTGCAATTAAACATCGGTGCGGAGCATCCAGGTGTCCAGGCTCGCGTGGTTAAACGTCATGACAGTCTCATGGGGCAGGTTTGGCGCACCAATTTTGATTTTTCGCAAGGTGGTGTCTACGTTGGTCTCCAATCCTCTGTGAAATTGAGCAAAAATCATCAATTGCTCAAATTCCAGATCAAGGGATCAGGCGCAATTGTGCGAATTCAGGATGCTACGGGCCAGTGGTTTGCAACGCATGTTCACGGTGTCACACATAATGCGTGGCGGCAATTTGAAGTTCCATTAAAAGCAAGCCGTTTTGCCGAAGCGCATTGGGGTGGGGCGATCGATGGTGTTGTTCATTTACCAATCAAATCTTTTTTAATTGGAACAGATAGCAAGCAATCCAAGATCAAGTATTTTGATTTGGCTGAGGTTTGCTTTACAGTTGATACGCAAGAAACGAATATCTTGTCGCAAGCCGGATGGCGTGTGACGCATCAATCCAATCTGCCCAGTGGTATTGCATTTCTTAATGAACAAGCGATTTGCGATTTTACGATATACTCGCCATTGAAAAAACAAAAACATGCTGTGCTTAGCGTACGTTTGGAAAACGATCAGGGGCAAGTAAAGGAAAATCGTTATGACATTACGCTCAAACCAGATTCTTCTTCAGTTAAATCAATTGAATTAAATACTGAAAATTTTGGATACAGTTTAATTAATGCGACCCTGTTGTGCGATGGCCAGGTAATGGCGGTTGATGAGTCTGCTGTAGCAGTTGTCAGAAGACCGATAAATTGGGGGCGTGAAGACAAGGATAGTTTCTTCGGCCTTTGTGAAGTTTGGGATATGCAGGCGGCAGAACGGATTGGTTGCAAAAGCATTCGCCACGGCATTCCTTGGGATTATTATGAATGGGATCAAGGCCAGTATAAACTTCCGGTACTCGGTAAATATCTGAATCGTCTTAAAGACAATCATATGACGTGTCTGCTGACCATTAGCTCATGGGCGCCTCATTGGGCAAGACGTCCCGGTGAAACATATCATAAACTGCCAGACCCTAAGTATCTTGATAACTGGGGCGAATTTATTCAGCGTGTTGGTGAATACCTTGCAAAGCATCCAGAAGGCCATCGCATACAGATTATTGATATTGATAATGAACCTGATCTGCATATTTGGCTGCAACGTGGTTTTTCGCTATCAGAAGCGGTGGATATTTACGCGTCGTTGTACAGTCATGCAGGAGAGGCTTTGCGTTCAACTGCTGCAACAGCGTCCTTTGGGGGGCTGGGTGTGTCCGGGGGGATGTTTGATATGGGGCTTCCCTTTTCCGAAGCAGTGTTTCGAACGGGTGTAAAAAGTGACGTGTTTACAGGGCATATTTATTCAGGGGCACGCGTGTTTGGTCGATTGAGCTATCCATCCTTGCCCGAAGCTGATGGCTTTGACAATAAGGCGCGTAGGGCGTTGGATTTAATGTCGCGTTATCAAATGCCTCGAAGATTAAGTGTTGCGGAATATGGATGGGCATTGGATACTCGCGAAGCTCTTTTGGGACAATATGCGAAGATGCAGGCAGCAGCGATAACTCAGAGCTTTGTTATTGCCAAGACCGTTTCCGAACTTGAAAGAATCTATTACTTCCTTCAGCGTCCACACACAGAAGGAAATGCTCGGTATGGCCTGTTTAAAGGGGAACGGAAGAATATGTATCCAATGTTGGGCGCTGTTGCATACTCAACCACGGCTAATCTGCTTGACGGGTCACAATGGACTGAAAATATTTCAATACATGACGGTTTACGTGTTGATTGTTTTAAGCGTGATCAAGATCATTCGGTGGTGATGTCGATATGGTCACGCAGTGGGGAGCTTCAGATACGTTCAGACGTCCCTTACTCCACTCGTGTTATCAATTTATGGGGAAGAGAAGTAGATAGTGGGTCAGTGCTTGACCTTACTGTTAATGAACAACCTGTATTTCTTGTTGTGGATAGCAATGATGCTCAAGGGCTGTTAGCTGGTATCAAAGGTGCCCAAATATCTGCTGCGGCTCCGTTTGTTGTTGAAAACATTTATCTTAAAAAGTTGGATCAAGCTTGTGTGAGTTTATTTAATAATATGAATAAACCACTAAATGTACGGGTAGTATATGGTTACAATACCGAACGCGTATATTTAAATCCTGGTAATAATCAAGTAGATTTAACGCTTGGCTCGACACAGCAAATCAAGCGTGGAGCAATACCGGTTTTAGTTCAAACGGATCAATACACTAATGAGATTGAACTTGAATATGATCTGCATCCAATTGTTGCAATAGGTGATGTAAACATAGACGGGATCTTATCAGAGTCAGATATGGCAACAATGCTGGAGGTTCGTCAGAGAAAGGATATTCTTCCTCCAGATCCTGTTATTCCCTGGGATGGGCCAGAAGATTTAAGTTTTAAAACCCAGTTGGCATGGAAGCAGGATGGATTGTATCTATTTGTTGAAGTAACAGATGATGTGCATTGTGCTGCTGAACATTCAACAGCTTCGAATTATTGGATGTCTGATAGTTTGCAATTGGCCATTGATACCAAAGGCGACTCGGGTATTGGCTATGGAGCGGATGATAGCGAGCTGGGGTTTGTTTTGACTGAAAAGGGGCCTGCGGCCTATATTGGTTTAAAACCGTTGCTATGTGATTTTACGATAAAACGCAATGGTGTGAAAACAGTTTATGAGGCTTTAATCCCATGGAAAATTCTAAAAGTTGAGTGTCCAGAGGCCAATCGAGTTATGGCAATTAATATTATGGTAAATGAAAATGATGGCCAGGGACGTATATTGTGGATGGGGTTAACTCCCGGGCTGGGTGAAGTTAAGGCGCCAAAGTTATACAAGCGTTTCTATTTTTCAAGAAATTAATCGTTTGTAGTGACGCAGTAGATTTTTTGTTTGCTGACTTTATGTTTTTTCTTATCTTTGAAACGTCTGATTGTCGTTAATTCGGTTCAGTGAACACGTAACACGCATGCTATACCATGCACATATCAGTGCATATGTCAGTGAACAAGCGGATTTGGATTGGGGCCTTATGCAGCAAGATGGTGCACTGTGATTTTGATCACCGGAAGATTGGTATCGCTACCAAAGGGGCTGCGCTGAACACGGATGTGGGGATTGCAGCAAGGGCAAACAGCAGACCCCATTGGGATCGGTTTGGTGGGTTTGTTGGCATGCCAAACTTCCTCGGTTGTCGGCTTCTTGAGTGCATGGTGCACAGGCTGCGTTGCACCGGGCTTGATATCATCCATGTGCTGTTGATGAAATGATATGTAGCGTTTATATCCCGGATTTCTTGTAGATGAGATTGATTTCGCTATCGCTTAGAACGCGTTTGAAAATACGCACGTCATCAATTTTGCCAGAAAAATTATCAGCATTGGGCCAGCCACCTTCGGCACCAAGCCGGAGCATTGTTGGAACGTAGCTGATTGGCGAAGTGGTTGAGTTGGCAAGTAAATCACCATCGACATAGAGCCGATGCGTGTTGCGATCGAAGGTGTAGACACAATGATGCCACGTATTGGATGTGGGGCGTGTGGCGTTGAGCAACCAGCTTTTTGTGTCAATGCTCCAAACACCGATATAGCCTGCATGGTTGCCCATACAGATTCCCTGGCCGTTCATGTTGAGTTGTATTGCGGACATGCGATTGGATGAGCTTGCAGATTCATATTGCCACCATGAGACGGACTGTTTGTCATCCCCACCGGGCACCCCGATCACATTGGGTACATAGGCGTAGTTGGTTGTGCCGTTGAATGCCAATGCCGATTGATTGATGCCGGTGGTCCAGGATGTACCGTTGATCAGGAGGCCGATGTTCTCTGAGCTTGTGGCATCGTAGGTATGCGTGCCGGTCGCTTCGTTGAGTTCAAAATGCAGGCCGATATTCAGATTGGGATAGTTGATCGCCAAATCCAAATCGCCAAGTTTTTGCAGATCATCAAAGGCTGTGGAGACACTTTGGAGTGTCTGTGCGTTGTAGCTATCAGCAGGTGGGGTGCCTGTCCCGGCACTGGTGTTGCATAGTGCAAAGAGTGTGGCTGAGTTACTTGTATTTAGCGTCAGTGTGGATTGATAGAAGCTGCTGCCCAGGACGGTGATGTTGACCGGGCGAGTGCCGGTGTGATTGATTTGAAAGGGATTGGGCGTGATATAGAACTGGTTGGGGCCGTAGAAGACGTCTCCCTGGTAATTATTGATATCCATGAAGAACTGGTTTTCTTCGGTGGTATAGGCCGTTTTAGCGCCACTAATAGTCACTCTGCCTGATGGGTTCCCTGCGACACCTGAAAGCATCGGGCCGTTTTCCCCTTGTTCAGTGTAGTAGTCACTGATAACGAAGTTGTTGTTGTTTTGAATGATCAGGGGGTAGGCACATTGGGTGGTCAGTCGTGTGATCATGCCGGTAAAACCATCGCGGATGGCGCTGACATTATCATCGATTACGATCGAACCTTCGTAGGTGATGCTGCCGAGTATTGTTGCGCGGGCGGAGTTGTTGATGCGGATGTTACCGGCAAGTTGATCGATGTCTACGATGTCCTTGCTGCCAAGTCCACTGAGGACGATGCCTTTGGTTTGGGCTTGTTTGGCATAGGTGCCGAAGACCCAGACACCATCGTAGGTCATGCGAGATGCCGTGGCGTCGGAGGTTTGGAGGATGTCGATGGCACTATTGGTTGAGCCACTGGACTTGGTGCCGACGGAGATGTTTTCAAGTTTGATATTTTCAGGGCTGTCGACATTGATGATGGTGCCGTTGTTTGTGCCGGTCCAGATGACATGTGACCTGAGGCCGACACCACCGACGACATAGTCACCGCCATCAATGGTCAAGGTGGACTGCACGTGATAGTCACCGCGTGGCAGATAGGCGATCGCGCCTTGCCCGTGATTTTTTGCTGCATTGATGGCGTTTTGGATCGCAGGTGCATCATTGTCACTCGAATCATCAGGTGTCGCACCATAGGTCGTCACGTCAAACACGACAGAAGGGACGCTGGTATCGATGTCGATAAAGCTGCTGATTTCGCTACCGTTGTCTGCCATGTTTCGATCTTCATTGCCAGGGGGGATGGTGTAGGTCGTAGTTGGTGTGGGTGAGAGCAAGGTTGTGGATGAGGGTGCAATGTTGTTGCAGATGATTACTTTTTGGGATTGACCAGAGAGCAAGTTTATCGGCGCGTTGGAGTCGGGCGGGTTGACGAAGCTGTTGTTATGCAGTGTCAACGGTGTGCCGCGCCATGACCCACTGTATCGGATGGCGCCCTGGGTTGCGGTCCAGTTACTGACGTGACAATCCTGCACGGTCAGCGGCGAAACACTGCTGGAGTAGTTGATGAACTGGGCAGAATCTTTGGAGACGCAGCGACGTACCGAGCAGGCGTGTTCAGTCCCACTGGCATAAATATCCGCAATAGTGCTTCCATGGAAGAAGCTGTTGCGAACGTAGAAATTGCCTTTGATACAATCAATGCCATAGCCACAGTTGATAAAGTCGCAGCCATTGAACGTAAAATCGTAATCGTTGTACTTGGTGATTTTGATACCGCTGGCACAGTTATTGAAGATGC
>JBICHS010000371.1:0-7774 GCA_043101135.1 Phycisphaeraceae bacterium JB051 | reverse complement strand
GTGTATGAACAATCTCAAGCAGATGCACTTGGCGGTGACGCTGTATGCCGAGGATGATGGCAAGTTGCGTCGTCTGCCCAACGCCAATGGTGCGGATACCTCACCGCGTCGGAATCACTGGTTTAATCTCATCTACCCGCAGCTTTCAGGCGGTGGTGGGCTCAAGAGTACACCGGGTATCTGGAATACCACGATCGGTCGTCAGCATCCGGCGCTGCATTGTCCCAGTGCTGATGAGTCAGAACAGTGGTGGTACGGTCAGGCGGCGCAAGGTGTCGGCACCTATGCCTACAACGCCCATCTGGGCCCCGGTCATAACGGCAATATTCCAGCGGGTAGTCGTTATATCAGTATCGGTTTACTTGAAAAGCCGTCCAAGACCTATGTGTTTATGGATGACAAAGCCGCACGCACCATTGGCAGTATCACCGATATGCTTTCCTACACGAGCTTGCGCCATCCGGGCCAGACTTTCAATGAAGCTTACATGGATGGGCATGTCCGTCGGACGCCCTATGACGAAGATGAAATTAATGCCAATCCCCATTACTTCGATCCGATCGTCAGTGATGGTTATTGATATTTGATATGACTCACGTGCTCTGACGTGATGTGTTTAACCGATTTTTTAGTTTTGAGAGACTACGCTATGTTGACTCGTTGTCTGACACTTATCCTATGCCTGTTGTTTGTGACTGTAGCCAACGCCAAGCCGCAGTACACCTGTTATCAGTTGGACCCACAACGCAAGTTGACCATTGATGGTGATCTGTCGGATTGGCCTAACGTGCCGATCATGCTTGTGGGCAAACAGCATCAGGTGACCAGTGGGACATGGACCGGCCCGGGGGATTCACATGCCAAGGTGCGGATGACCTGGGATAAGGACACGTTTTACATGTCCATCGAAGTCATCGACAACCAGGTGACGCAGAACACCACGCGTGACCGGGCACACACGATTTATCAGATGGACGCGCTGCAATGGGCGGTTGATCTGAAAAATGACGGTGGCACGGGTTACGGTGATGACAACTACGAATACGGTTTTGGTGTGGCTGATAATGAGCCGGTGGTTTACCGTTGGCATGCTTCCAAAGGCTGGCCGCGTGGCATTGCCGAACACGCCAAGCTGGCGGTCAAGCCGCATCCGCAGGGTGGTGTGATTTACGAAGCTGCCATCGATTATTCCATGCTTACGCCGCTGCGTAATCCTGAAGATGGGCAGCAGATTGGTTTCTGTATCGCGCTGCAGGATCAGGATGGCAAGCAACACAAAACCCTGCAATGGGGCAGAGGCATTGCCGATGGCAAGAAGCCCTGGGCCTTTGGCAAGATCAATTTCTCACGGGCCACGCCCAGCAATCAAGATGGTGGCTTGATGATCTCTGCCAACAAAGAAGTGGCCGCCGACGGATTGAATCTCGTCGTCATGTCATCCAACGGCTCAGCGATCAAGGATGGGCCGCTGCTTGCCAAGATGCGTGATCATCAAGGCAAGCCCATCGGTGACTACCCCATGAAGCTTGTTGATCAAAGCAAGTCCACCTACCAGGTCATGATCCCAACCAAAGACCTCAAAGCCAACATCTATCACATTGCTGTGGTTTCCAAGAATGGCAAGCAAGTCGCCAAGCACGGCTTCCGTCGTAGCAATATTGAACAGCTTGATGGCCTGATGGCTGGCAACATTCAGAAGGCTGATGAACTTCAGAAACTCATTGCAGAAGCAGAAGCACAAGGCCTGCAAACGCACTATCCCAAATCTGTTTTGGCTTCTGCCCGCGTCTTTGAACCGTTCATGAAAGAGGATGTTGATGAATTGAATTTTGAAGTGGCATTGCATAACGCACATACACTCGACAAAGCCTTGGGCGCTGCGACCAAACAGCTTCAGGATTGGATGGCAGCAGGCTCAACGCCAGCCATGCTGCAAATCCCTGACCTTGACTATTCACAGACTAAAATCGCAGGTAGGAATCTGGAAGTCGATGGTCGGCCGGTCATGCTCGTGGGGCCCGGCAGCTGGCTTTGGCAAATCAATAGCGACATTCAAAAGATATCCGACATCGGTTACAACTATGCCAAGTTCGGTTGGATGGGACATCATCACTTTGATGAGCAAGGTCAGATGATCAAGCCCAAGGACAAACCTTATTGGGCATCCAACAAAATTTTCAACGTTGGCAAGCAAAACAAAATGGCGATCGGAATCTCCATGTTCTGTCCCGATCAGGTCTGGCGTGGTGCCGAACGTCGTGGTGAATTGACGCTGGGTGAGTTTCATAAAATCTACGACACATTGGCTACCAGTGAAATTCCCCGAATCAGCAATCATCGCGCGTGGGATTACACCATTGAAGTCGAAAAGCAGCGTTGCCCGGTGACCTATGAGCCGGAACATCACAAGCAGATGTGGGTGGATTACCTGGCTTCGCAGTACAGCACGATTGACAAGCTCAACAGCTTGTATCACTCACAGTATGCGAGCTTTGATGCGGTTGAGTTTCCCAAGTCCGAACCGACCATCCCTGCTCAGCGTTATGACTGGGTGCGTCTGCGTCAGATGATGATTGGCAATGAACTGACGCGTGCTGCCAACAAGATTCGCAGCATTGATACCGATGCCATTGTGCATGGTTATCCCTATGTGTGGACCTTCCGTGAGCCAGCTGCGTACTACGGTGCAGCAATTGATCCGGAGCTGGATACAGCAGCCTATGACATGGTGGGGTGTGATACCTCCGGTGCCTATCATTCGGATCGTTACGCTCTGGCGACCATTGGCTGGTTGGCCGGATACTACGACCTGATGCGCAGTATTGCAGCAGATCGTCCGTTGTCTGATGGCGAATATCACTATGTGAATCGTCGCAAGATTTATCCTCAAAACTGGTCACGTGCGATTTACTTTCAGTCTTACATGCATGGTCTGAGCCATTCCAGTGCATGGGTCTGGAATCGTAACGGTCGTGTGGATTGCTCGTTGTTACTGGATGCTGCTGTCCTTCTGGGAAGTGGTCAGGCCGCGTTGGACCTGCAGCGTGTTTCGCCACAAATTGCAGCCTTCCACAATCGACCTGACGACGTGGTGATTCTCTATTCCAACGCAAGCAGTCCACATTCACGTCGCGTCAACGATGGCATGGTGCTTTCTCAAACGGTGCAGACCGATGCCGTTTATGAAGCGATGTACTTTGCGGGCATGCAGGTTGGCTATGTCACCGAAACCCATGTCAAGCAAGGCAAGCTCGCGGGCAAGAAGCTTCTGATTGTTCCCAACAGTTCGCATGTGGAACGTGCTACACGTGATGCCGTTGAAGCCTTTGCCCGCAGTGGTGGTCGCGTGATTCTGGTGGGTGACTGTCTGAAGTACACCCCGCAGGGCGAGCCGCAGCCGACGATGGTCAAGCTCCCGACGATCAAGGAATTCGAAGGTTTTTCGAATGTTGATCAGGCACGCAAAGCGTTGCTGCCTTTGCTTGCATCCGCCAGGGTTTTGCCGAACATTGGCATCAAGGTTGATAACGGTCAGGCGTTTCCCACCGTGGAATGGCGTACCGCCACCGATGCCTCGGGCAACGACATTTTATATGTGATGAATATGGGGCATGCACCTGCCACGGTCAACCTTCCCAAGGCATGGGACGGTGCGGTGGACTTGCTTGATGCCCAGACGATGAACCCACAGTTTAAGCTTGAGAGTTTACAGTTTCGACTCTTGAAAAAGAATCCATAACACCATCTGCCGGGGCGGAGCAACAAAGCCCAAACCTTTTATTGGTTAAAGCGAGGAAAGCATGAACCGCAGACAAAAACGCACGCGTCAGATTTGCCGTCATTTTCAGGTCGGCTTCACGTTGATTGAATTGCTGGTGGTGATCAGCATTATTTCACTGCTTATCGCGATCCTGCTTCCTGCTTTGGGGGCAGCACGCAAAGCCGCGCAACTCACAGCCTGCGCCAGCCAGGTCAGGCAAATCGGCATGGCGCTGCACATGTATGCTCAGGACAACAAACGCAATCTGCCGGTGGTAGTACATGGTGGTGGGCAGCCTTGGGCAAACATGGGGATCTGGTTTAGTTATTCATCAACCTACAACGGCTATCGCAGTTTAGGCATGCTCTATGATCAGGATTACCTGGGCAGTTGGAATGTGCTTTATTGCCCGTCTCAGACTGAAGCACGCTACATGGCCAGCGATTATACGAATTTCCCTCAACGCAATAACGGGTCGGATAATTCGCGGTGCAGCTACAACATGATGGAGTACTGGACTTCTGCAAAGGGGTGGCATATCCCGTTGCTTGATGACTACGACAAGCTGCCGGTGTTCTGGGACATTTTTTCTGCAACAGAAATCAACGGGAACCTGGCTCACTATGACAAGTGGAATGTGTTTTACAGTGATGGGCATGTCAAAGTCTTTGGCTCTGACATGTATACCCATACGGGCTTTACAAGCGACATCAAGAATCGAAGTTTCCGCGATGTGATTCTAAATAGTGACAGCGATTCACATCCTGTTGCGACACGTATGGCACGACGTATGGAACTGAACTATTGATGCTTGTCTGAACTTTTAACGCAACGGTCCTCGTTTTAACAGATATCTTCACGGGAGTGTTTTGCAATGGCCTTACGCCACAAAGCGATCGTTACATTTTTCATGATGCTCTTGGCATCAACCCTCAATGCACAGATCCAAGTCCAATCCGATCAGATCAAGAGCAATGGGAGTAAGGTGTTTTATGACTATTCACTTGCGGCATCGGACATGATCGCTGGCAAGAAATTCCCTGCTGACGCCAAGCTCATTGAGAATGCCACCTGTCACAAAGACCGGGGCACGGTTTTCATTTGTGCTGACCCGGGAGCCAGTGAAGCCACCATCGTCTATGAGTTCGACTTCACACAAACCAAGTACCGCCCGACATCCGTGGACTGGCAATACGCGCTGAATCTCTTTGGCAAGCCCGGGCCAAAGCGTGCCAACGTGGTCGCGACAGTCGCCTGGAGCATTGATGGTAAGCTTTATCACACCATCACCCAGGAAAGTAACGACCCGGAATATGTCCTGCCGCGTGGTGTTAAAACCGTTCCCAACGGCAAGACCATCAAGTTTGAACACACGCCCGACAAGGTCTATTACCGTGTCCAATTCAAGACGGATAAACCCGAAGAAAAGTTTCAGGGCGCACAAGCGCAATGGAACCGGTCGGGCACCAATGCCAAGCTGTTTCACGCACGCTTTGACCTTTCGCCATTGGCAGACTCAGTTATCAAGGACAATGCCAGCCTGCAGGTGACCTATCCTGAAAAGGTCGCACACATCGCAGGGACGCAGGTTTACCCTGAGTACATCCTTAACATGGATTCGGCCAGGCATTGGAAGTTTCTTGGGGCGATACATGGCACGAAGGGCGGCGTTGAACTGGTCGACTCACCTGGTCGACCCGGTGAAAAAGCACTGCTCTTTTCCGTTAAAATCAACAAAAACAAAAACACACCGGCATGGATGTATTGGCAGGCTGTGCTCAATCCCGAACTCTCCATCGTTGGAACCTACGAAACCGAGTTTGATCTTTACCCCGTCACCAAAATGCCGTTTCGCATCATGACCATGTATGGCAATCATCACGGCTTTGGCATCATCCCCGCGACATGGTCCAAGCTCGGTGATCATGAACCGGGTAAGTGGCATAAGATAAAAATCAATGTCGGGACGCAGCGTCGGGATATTGATGTCATCCGTTTCACCTTCCCAACTCGTCCGGCTGAAGTTGTTGATGGCGTTGAAGTCAAATTCATCATCGACAACATCCGCATGACCAAAGTCGCTGACCCGATTGCTGTCCGCACTATCGACAAAATGGCGGTGCATTCAGGCATCGAAGCAGGCTACATGCAAATGCTCAACCCCACTGAGCTCGTCGATGACGATCCCATGAAAATGACAATGGAACTCAGTGTCCAGAAAACGCAAAAGGCAACGCTTACCGTCGATGTCGTCAATACCGACACCAGGCAATCCACACACAAAGAACTGCCTCTCACCCTTAAAGCACCTTTCACCGAATTGCAGGTGAGTTTGCTGCACCTGATGGCTGATACCGGTGTTGGTAATCATCAACTGACCTATGCATTCAAAGATGCAAACGGAAAATTGTTGGCAACCAGCAGTGAGCCACATGACTTTACGTTCTACAGCGAAGAACATATGCACCAGCAGCGAAAGCAACTGCTTGCACGTCTTCGCCAACTGCAGGATCGCAAAGAGCAACTCCAGGACAAAGGCATCGTTGTCGGTGAACCCAATGTCACCTTGACTGTCTGTGAATGGTTTCTCAATGATCAAGGCAATGTCGTGGATGACTTCGTCCGTCAACGCGTTTGTGGCATTGCGTACGAACAGATGGACTATCTCAAGGGCTTACTTGATGAAACGGAAAAACAGCTGACACGCCGCGAGCAGGGAATCATCAAGGAAACCAAGGTCGATGATTATCAGGTCGGCGTTCCCGTCCAGATTTCTGACGGCCGATTCATTCAGTCAGGTAAACCCCTTTTCCTGATTGGGGCGCTGGGTAGTTCGTCACACGGTTACCTTCTGAAGGATATCGGTTTTAATTCACAGTCTCGTGAAACAGGGATCAATCGCTGGATTGCCAATACACAGGACAAAGGCATTGAACAGCTCAAAGCGATCTTTGACAATTCACGCAAAAATGGCATCTCTTCGACCATGCTCCTTTCGTCACATTACAAACCCACACTTTATGGCAAGTTTGAAGGTGCGGACTCCCCGCACACCGGTGCGAGCATGTTCCCCTGGGACGTGCTTCACCCGCATGTCGATGAGCTCTTTGATCTGTGGTATTCGCGGATGATGCCTTATCTGAAGAACGAAACAACATTGGTTTCATTGGGAACTGCCAACGAACCGGGCTACCAGGTCGACAAGGAATCCAAGACCTTTGAAGCGGCCTTTCGAGTCTGGTCCAAAGAGCAGTACGGCACGATTGATGTTGCCAACAAACTCTGGGGCAGTCGCTTTGCATCATTTGAAGATATCAACTCGCCGGACTTTTTTGTGTATCGCGAGAAGTCACAGGCTGCCAACTACGATTGGCTTCGTTTTGTCGATGAAAAAATCTCAGCCTTCTTCCAGCGTCGCAAGGATTACCTGCTCAAGGAAATGCCCGGCATGACCGTGTGGGTCAAACTCATGGGCAATCACCACCATATGGGTTTTGGGCATCTCAACGAAATCACCAACATCCTCAAAGGCCAGAACGTCGCAGGCACCGACGGGCATATTCCGATCTGGCTTGACCTGATCAAGTCCATCAATCCTGACCTGCCGATCGTCAACAGCGAATGGCATTTCCTGGGGGGACATATTGATTTGAACGATCAACAGCTGATCCAGCGTCGCATGGTGGATGGCATGACCCACGGCATCTGCAATGGTCTGATCTGGAAGTGGCGTCGCAGTGAATGGAACACCAAGTCCAATGGTGCTGAACAAACACTCACCCGCTGGGCTCGCACGATTGATGTTGCTGGTCGCACCGCGCTTAAGATGCGTGGCCTGGTTGAACCGATCTCTGATATGGGCAATCTTGATGGTGGCAAAGTGCGCCTGCTTTATTCCATCTCGTCCACCGTGAAAATGGGTAAGGACTATGCCAGGCAGATGCAGGAGGTCTATGACAGCATGGGTCGCAATGCCACGGGCACACGCATGCTCATCTCCAATCACATGACGGC
>JBICHS010000370.1:0-12167 GCA_043101135.1 Phycisphaeraceae bacterium JB051 | reverse complement strand
TTGAGGAAGTCAAAACACTCACCCACGCCAAGCGTATCTGGCTTATCGAGCCGAACGCAAAAAGTGAGATTCGTGACATTTACTCGCTGGATCAAACGCAACCGACCTACGAATCCTTGCCGTTGGAAGTTCAGGATCTTGCCCAGCGTGTTTTGGAAGTGAATCCCGACCAACCGCTGGTGATGCCGCATTATGATCCGACCAAGGGCGATGAGCATTTCGTCGCCATGAGCATGTGCACGGACCACTACCTGATGGGTGTGCTCTGTTACTGCCTGCCTGAAAATGCCAACGCGGTGGATAGTCAGCAGATTCGCCTGGTTCAATCACTGCTGCATCACACGACCCTGGCTTGCGAGAATGTGCGACTGCTTGAAACGTTAAGCAATATGATTGTCGACGTGGTGGTTGCGATGGCGTTGGCCATTGAATCGCGTGATCCGTATACCGGTGGTCATGTTGAACGTGTAACGGCTTATTCGATGATGCTCGCCCGTCATGCCGGTTTGGATCGCAGTGATCTGGCCACGCTGCGGATTGGTGGTCTGCTTCATGACATTGGCAAGATTGCCGTCCCCGATGCGATTCTTCGCAAGCCACTGCCGTTAACCCGTGAAGAGTTTGATCAGATGAAGCCACATCCCGTGGTGGGGCATCAGATCATCGCGCATATCCCGCAGTTGGCCAAGGCGGCGCCGATTGTTCGCTGGCATCATGAACGCATTGACGGTAAAGGTTATCCCGATGGTTTGGCGGGTAATGAGATTCCGCTACTCTCACGCGTGGCAGCCATCGCTGATACCTATGATGCCATGACATCCGACCGACCTTACCGTCGCGGTCTGGATATGAACGTGGCACGTGAAGAAATACACCGTTGCGCCGGGACACAGTTTGATCCGGATCTGGCTGAGGTGTTCCTGTCGATTCCCGATGATGAAATTTTGCGGACCGTTGCCACCGCTTCTCGCGTCCGTGATGCCAAACGTCGTATGGATTCGGTTTCACTGCTTGATACGCTTGATCTTGACTTCCCGGTCAACGACGCTGGAGGTGTCCGATGATTCAGTACGGCCTGCCCACCATTGACCAAGCCTGGACGGCCCTGCAGCTTGAGCGCAATCTTTCGCGCGTGCTCAATACCGGGGTGTGCAACAAAGTGCTTGATGCACTCAAGTCACCCAATGCCGACTTTCAGGTGATTGCTGAGATGCTCAAAGGTGATCCGTATGTGGCGACGCGTGTCGTTGGTATAGCCAACATGGTCCGTCGCCGTGACGGTGTTGCCATTCAGTCCATCCAGCGTGCAGTGCAGGTTCTTGGCATGCGTCAGGTCAGCAACCTGATGCTCAGCGTGATGCTCACCGGCCCGTTACTCAGTGCTGAAGGCCAATTGCCGCGTCGCAAGGATTTATGGCGTTGGGTCATTGCCTGTGGTGTTGCCAACAACTACCTCGCCAGCCAACTCGGGCAGCAGACCGACGATAATCCGGATCATCTTGTCGGCGGACTTGTACTGGGTCTGGGCGCGATTGTGCTTTGGGCCGGTTTGGGACAGGCTTATCACCGTGTGCTTGGTGCACGATTACGGCCGATGTCTTTGAATCGCCGTGAAATGATGGATTTAAACGTGATTCACACGCAGGTGTCACTATGGACACTAGAGTCGATGGATTGTCCTGAAGTGATGGGCGAAGGCTTGCGTGCCTTGCTTGCAGGTGGTCGTGATGAGACTTATCTGCGTTATCGCTGTGTTGAAGTGTTGGGCGCTCGCATTGCCGGACTTGATGCATCGGACGCCAGCGCGTGGCTTGCGGATGGCTTGCCGCGTTTGGGCATTGATCCGAAAAGTGTCGAGAACGAATTAGGCGTCCTGCGCAGTGAGCTTCGGCAGATTGGCAAAATTTTTGAAGTGGATCTGGGGTCGTGGGAATCGCAACAGGCGTTTCATCAGAAAATCATGGTCGAATCCGGGCAGGCGCTCGCCTCTCTGATTGTCGATCACCTGACCATGCAGGAAAGCCTTGGGATCAGTGAATCATAAACCCCAATGACGTGAGATGGGATTTGGACTGCTATGCATCAAGCCAGAACACAATCCGGAAATACAGGTTCAAAAGTCGATCCGGGCAAGCCTGTCAACACCGCTCTGGAGCGCATGGTCTGTCATATCAAGGAAGTTTCCACACTGCCGCATATCGCATTGAAGTTGATCCGTCTTTCACAGGATCCCAATGCTCAACCGCAACAACTTTGCAATGTGCTTGCAGCTGACCCTGTGATGACATCCCGCGTCATGCGTTGTGTGAACTCCTCGGCCTACGGCTTGACACATCCGGTGACGAATTTGCATCGGGCGGTGTGTTTGCTTGGGTATGCGCAGCTGCGCGATTTGGCGATGACCGCCTCGGTGGCAAGCGTATTTAAGCACAATCATACCTGTGGTCAATATGTCCGTGCCAAACTCTGGCGGCATATGGTCGCGGTGGCGATCTGTTCACGCATGATTGCTGCGCGTTGTGAACTGCCTGAGTTTGAAGATGTCTACCTTGCAGGTCTGCTCCACGATATCGGTATCATTCTCATCGACCAATATGAACACAATACATTCACCCAGATGATGACCAACTTCCCGAAACACGCAGGCGTGAATCTCGCGCTCGTGGAACAGGGACGACTGGGATATGACCACACCATGCTCGGGGCTCGTGTTGCCATTGAGTGGGAGTTGGCTGAGCCATTGCATGATGCGATTCGCTATCACCATCAGGTGGATCGGTACGGCGGTCAACATACGCGAATTCTGGCATGTGTGGATCTGGCCAACCTGATCTGCACTTTGCGCGGTTGGTCTTCCATTGGTCACAAACTCGTCAACGCCAATCAATGGTCCATGCAACAGCTGCAACTCAACACCACTGACCTGCAGGTCATCAATGATGATTTGACGACAGAACTCAAACTTAATCGTGAACTGATTCGATCAGGAATGCCAACCAGCCATGAATAAGATCAACCAGACATTGGATATGCTCTTTAACGGCAACACCACCCCGGTCGATGAATCCGGGGCGCTTGTGTGGTTGATGCAACAGGCACAATGGCTTGCACCCACCGCGCTGTGGGCAATGGATACAGGAAACACCATTGTCGCGACATGCTATGCGACGAATCGCTTCTCAAAGCAGGATTTGCTGCACTTGAGTAAGCCATTTGAGCAAACACAAATCCAAGACAAACTCTGTCAGATTCGCTTGCGTGATGTTGATTACACCGTGTTTCAATTGGCAGCCAGTGATCACGGTCAACTTTTTGCACTGCTTGATCGCAAGGTCAATGAGGATTTGATCAACAAGCCCTGCTATACCGATCTGTTCCCGGCAGCTGAGTTTGTGCTCAAGCACATCATGCTCAATCGTCGCTCAGAAGTCTCCCAGCGTCGCGTCAGACAATTGCAGTCTGAACGATTGACTTTGCAGTCAACCTATCATCAGGTTCTCATTGACTCGCTGGCCGAAGGTGCCAAGCAGAACGAGCGTCTTGAAAAGCTGGTGACCGAGCGATCCAAGGATCTCAAGGATGCATTACTTTATGCCGAGCAGGCCAATCAGACCAAGAGTCTGTTTCTTGCCAACATGAGTCATGAAATCCGAACGCCGTTGACCGCCATTATTGGCTATGCGGATTTGATGATGGATACACAGTTGAGCCCGGAGATTGCCAATTGGGTTTCGATCGTTCAGCGCAACTCTCAGCATTTGCTGGCCATCGTCAATGACATTCTGGATTTGTCGAAAATTGAATCCGGCAAATTGCAGGTTGAACGCATGCCGATGAGTCCGGTTGAGATGGTTGATGAATTGCTCCAGGCGCTTAAGCCCAGTGTTCAGGAAAAAGATATCTGCCTTGATGTTCAGTATCTCACCGAATTGCCCAGTGCGGTTTATTCTGATCCGACGCGCGTCAGGCAGATTCTCACGAATCTGCTGGGTAACGCTGTGAAGTTCACCGAGTCTGGTTTCATTCACGTCAAAATGGCGGTGGTCGTTGAAGGTAATAAACCTGAGGTGTTGAAGATTGATGTCATTGACACCGGGATCGGGATGGCCGAAGACCAGCTTGAAAAAATCTTCGCACCCTTCACACAAGCTGATATTTCAACCACGCGACGTTTTGGCGGGACCGGCTTGGGGTTGACGATCAGTAAACAGTTAGCCAAGCGGCTTGGTGGGGATCTGACTGCCATCAGTGAGCTCGGTAAAGGTTCAACTTTCACCTTGACCATTCCCAATCATATTCCGGCACAAGCCAATACCCTTGTTCATTCAGAGAATACACCTGCCAATAAGCAGATGGAAGGAAAACAAACCATGTCAACACCACAGTCATCCGTTGGCACCATTCGTGTCCTGCTTGCTGAAGACGGACCAGACAATCAGAATCTGATCTCGCTGGTTCTGAAAATGGCTTCCATGAAAGTCGATATTGCAGAGAACGGTCAGATCGCCTACGACATGGCCACCCAAGCGGAGCAGCAGGGCAATCCCTACCATGTCATTCTCATGGATATGCAGATGCCTGTACTTGATGGTTTGGCCGCAACCCAGAAGCTCCGCCAATCCGGGTATACCGGTAAGATCATCAGTCTCACCGCTAATGCCATGGAGTCGGATCGCAAACGCTGTCTGGATGCCGGCTGTGATGACTACACCTGTAAACCGATTAACCGCGAAAAACTGGTGCAGATCGTCGTCGAGCATGCAACCGCTTCCCATGCAGCGACTCCTGCTGCTGATGCTGCTGAACCGTCACAAGCACGCGAGACATCACCCCTGGTCAGCGACTTTGCAGGTGATCCCGATATGGCAGAACTGATTGAGGACTATGTCAGTCACTTGCCCGAGCGCGCTGCTGCCATCTCAGAGGCCATTGCAACTGAGCAGATGGACGTGCTTCGCACACTCGCGCATCAGGTCAAAGGCTCAGCAGGTGGTTACGGTTTTGGTCCCATCACCGAACAAGCTGCACAGGTCGAAGCCTTGCTGCATCAGGAAGCACAACTCCAGGACATTCGCAAGCAGGTGGATGCACTGATTGAACTGTGCAACCGCGCTTCGGCGTATTGATCCAGATCATCATCAATCAAACACAAGGCAGCGATGTTTCCCGTCGCTGTCTTTTTTTATGCATACTCTTTTTCCAGCCGCGCTTTGAGTCGCTCGACCACATCAGGCATTTGGGCTGCCAGATCATTGCATTCATTTTCATCAGCGATCAGGTCATAGAGTTGATCGGGTTGGTTTTCAGTGACGACCAGTTTGTACTGACCATCGAAGATCAGTTTCCAGTCTTTGAGCGCACTGATCTGAACATCACGATGCGCTGCCTTGGGATCTTCGAGCAGTTGTTTGCGCAGCGATCGGGCTTCCCATTTTTCAGGCACCTGAAGCTTCGCCAAATCGGTGATTGTTGCAGCAAGGTCGATGAGCTCGACCAACGCGTCACATTGCGTTGCTGCTTCAATCCCAGGCCCGGCAACCACCAAGGGCACATGGACCGAGGGTTCGTAGGCGATGGCCTTGTCCCATCGCCCGTGATCACCGAGCATCTCACCGTGATCTGAGGTAAAGATGATGTAGGTGTTATCCATTTCGCCACGCCGTTGAATTTCCGCAACGAGTTTGCCCACCCAGTCGTCAATGCCGGTGATCATTGCTGCATAGGCACGTCGGACTGCCTGGTGGTCATTGTCCACGGGACCTGGTTTGACGGGCAGGGGAAAGTCCACGCCGTCATAGACCGCCAGCTGTGCGACCGTGGGGTCGTAGGGTTCATGCGGCCCCGGGAAGTTGACCCACAGATGCCAGGGCTCACCAACCGCCCAGTCCTGCAGGAATCTTTGGGCAGCACGTCCGCAGAAGTCGTCGGTGTGATGCTCACTGTCAAAGGGTGACGGCGTTGGATCGATCATCATGTCCGTGCCTTGGCGTCCGTCATTGCGGATTTGTTTGCGGCGTGTGTAGTCATCCGCGTGCGTTTGCGCCAAGCCGTGTTGATGCAGGTGATTCATGTAAGGGTCAACGGGGTGTTGCGTGCCTGCGTTCACCGCATCGTGTTTACCCGCTTGATTCACGGCTTGCGTAAACCCCAGTTGTCCCATGGCCGTGGTCCAGCCATCAAGCCCCTTCCACTTGCCATGTTTTTGCAGATCGGTCTTGCCTGAAGCCGCGACACGATAGCCGACATGACGCAGGTGTTTGAAAAAGGTGTCACGGCTTGTGTCGAGGTTAAAGCCGTTGCCCGGCACGCCGCAGTTCTGGTACCGCATCGCCGTTGCAAGTGCAGCACGCGCGGGGGCACACACCGGCGAGTTGGTGCGGCATTGCGTGAAGCGCATCCCACGGCTGGCAAGCTTGTCGATGTTGGGCGTCTTGACCGGGATGTCATAGCCGGCACACGCGAGCCAATCCCAACGCCATTGATCGGGAAACAGAAACAGAAAGTTGGGCTGCTTGCTGGGGGTGGACATCGTGACTCCTTTGGAATGTGTGACGTGGAAGTTATTGACTGTAACTTCCAGGATCGCAACGTCAAGGATCGAAAACGCTACACGATGATTTGAATCATTTTTAACTGGCGCTATTGACTTTTGCGGGTCAGGTGTCTTTAATGTTTGGACGTTATACGTAAAACGTAGTTGGTTTTCAGGGAGTTTGCATGCCCATCACACAGGCACAATTGGCTCAAAAACTGGGTGTCAGCCAGGTTTCCGTGTCATTGGCATTCAAGTCCGGGCATAATCGACTCAACGAAAAAACGCGCAGTCAGATTCTTGAGGCGGCTCAAAAGTATGGGTATCGGCCCAACGCGTCCGCTCGGGTCATGCGGCAGGGGCGCTTCGGGAGCATCGGTCTTCTGCACAGTGCCCACGCCAAACGCAGCTACTTGCCGGTCCCGATGCTCGATGCGATCTATGAGGCGCTTGAAGACCGCAAGCAGAACTTGACCTTCTGCCGCGCGACCGATGAGCAATTGGCGGACCCTGCGAATCTCCCCAAGATGCTCAGTGAGTCGCATTCCGATGGCTTGCTGGTGAACATTGCCAAGCAGATTCCACAGACGCTTTGTGAATTGCTCAAGCGTTCGAAGTTGCCAGCCGTTTGGCTCAACGTGAAGCAGGACGAAGACTGTGTTCGGGCTGACGACTTTGCAGCAGCGGCCACGTTGACCGAGCATTTACTTTCGCTTGGCCATCGTCGGATTCTGCACATCAATGCCAGCTACGATGCATCGGACACGCACTACAGCGGTGACTTGAGGCAACAGGGCTATGAACATGCCATGCGTCAGGCCGGTTTGAAACCACGTTGTCTGACAGGGCAGAAAATTCCCGGTGACGCGCTACTTCAAACCGCGCTTCAGGTACTTGATTCACCGGATCGTCCCACGGGGATCGTGCATTACGGTGATGGTTCGGCGGTGGCGTTTTTGCAGGCTGCTGAACGATTGGGACTGCAGCTTGCCAAAGACCTTTCGCTGGCATTACTCAGTTGTAACTCGCCCGAAAGCTATCACGGCATGTTACTCACGCATATGCAGCATGATCATCAGGCCGTCGCCAAAGCGGCGGTAGACATGCTGCTTGAAAAAATCGCAACCACACCATCACGCCGCAAACCATTGCCGTCGGTCACCGTTCCCATGACGATGTATCACGGTCGGAGTTGTGGCAGGTTGGTCAAGTAAGACATTTGTTCGACAGTCAAAGAAAGACAATCCATGCGTTTGAAACAACACATCATGTTGGTGTTATCGCTGACAATGGGCCTGAACCTCATTGCATCGGCTGCTGAAATCTACGTCTCACCTGATGGAAAAAAACAAGCTGCAGGCAGTCTCAGTGACCCTGTTGCTGACATTAATCAAGCCCTGGATATGGCTGGATCAGGCGGCACGGTTTATCTGCGTGAAGGTGTTTACCGCCAACGCATCACGCTATTGCCCAAACACTCAGGCACGCCCGATCAGATGACCACGATCACGGCCTATGGTGACGAAAAGCCTGTTCTCAAAGGTTCAAACGTTATCGCCGGCTGGAAAAAGCACAAGGACAATATCTGGCAGCATGACAACTGGCCCATCGCATCGCAGCAGGTCTACGTCGATGGCAAAGTGCTCAAACAAATCGGCAGCCAACAAGTCATTGGTGATATCGAAGACGGTATGGCGCGTCGCGTGGTCGTCGGCAAAGATGTCTCCGATCTCTTTGCAGGTTCGTTTTACTATGACGCAGCTTCCAGGACGATGTATGTCTGGCTAAACGATTCGAGCGACCCCAACGACCATGTGATCGAAGCAGGCGTGCATGACTACATCATCCGGCCAGCGCACCGTGCGATGGTGCGTTACGTTGCGGTCAAGAACCTGACCTTTCGTCATGCCAACTCCTGTACACCGGAAATTGAAAAGCCTTACAACTACACCATGGTTACCGTGGGCAATGACGGTTTGATTGAAAACTGCGATATCCAGTGGGGCGATTTCCGAGGTGTGATGATGGGGCGTAACACGAAGCTCATCAACTGCACCATTGCCAACATGGGCAATACCGGCGTTGATGCCAGCCCGCGATCACCGTGGCTCGTCTCCGGCTGCACCATCACCAACAACGGTCACCGCCAATACCTCGGTTGGCATTGCGGCGGTCTTAAGCTCATTCCCGATGCGTATGGCACGATTGAAAAATGCCTCATCAGTGACAACTGGGGCCCGGGCGTCTGGTTCGATTGGTCGGACACCGGCGGGCAGATCGTCATCCGCAATAACCGCATCCTCAATAACCGTGCAACGCAAATGGTCCAGGGCAAAATTCGTCATCTGGATGTGGCGGGCATCAAAATCGAAACCAGCCGCAATGTCCTGATCTACAACAATCTCATTCAAGGCAATGATGGTAACGGCATCATCGTCATGGCTTCCTCATCAGTCGAAATTTTAAACAACACCTTCGTGGGCAACAAAGGCTTCGCAGCTGTGCAGGCAGGCGGTGTCCCACGTGGTGCCAAGAAACTCGGCGGTGGCCGGACGCTGGATAACATCAACGTCATCAACAACATTTTCTACAACAATCTCACAGCCTATGACGTCTCATTGCAGTTTCCCGTGCCAGGTCGTACCGACAAAGTCACCTTCAAACTCAATAGTGATTACAACTGCTACTACCGCTTTGGTGGTCCGGTGCAGATGCATACCGGCGGGACGTACACTGGATTTCTGCCTGCGTTTGACGATTTGAAAACATGGCAGGAACAGACCGGGCTTGATACGCATAGCGTGCTGGCTGACCCACGTTTTGTCGATGCATCAGCAGGGAATTTTCAGGTTGGTTCTGACAGTCCTGCCCGCGATGCGAGTGTTGGATTTGGGCAGCCGTGGACACCACCGATGTTCGACGCGTCAATTGATCTGGCAGGGATCACGCGTCAACGTCGACTGGATCTTGGGGCGTATGAGTCGGTTAATCATCGGGGGCAAGCTTCGCCGGTGACGATTGCACCTTCGCGTGAGGGTGTGTTGATTGATGATGTTTTGCCCGCCGGTTTACTGTCCATGGACTGTTCCAATCATGCTTCGGATCCACGGCGATTCTGGTTGTGGGAAGCCCAACATCCCAAGCCTGCCAGCGGTGCATTGTGTGCCAAGTTGATCGCAGAGAAGGATACGCTGCGATTAACCGGGCTTTACTGTTCATCACCGATTTCAACCTCCGGCTATCGCACGCTCAGCGCGTTGGTTTGGCTTGACCCGCAGCAGACACCTTCTCAGATGTTTCTTGCCATCCAATCGCAACCAGGCCAATACCGTGGCAGTGGGTTTGGTTTTGATCGTGATGTGATTGAATTGCCCAAACAAGTTGTCTCCATTGACCCGGACACCGGCGCGCGATTGGCAGGTGCTTCGTCCCAGACTGTGAGCATCACCAAACTCACAGACCGTCCGACGCCTGGCCGTTGGGTTGAAATTCACGTGCCGTTGCCGACGGAATCATCAAGTCAGATTCACAGCTTGATCCTCGGGGCGACATCGGGTGTGGTGGCCGTTGATCAGATTCGACTCTTACCTTGAGAAAGGTTGAAGATGCAAGACCGAATACATCGTGCTGGTTTTACGCTCATTGAGTTGCTGGTGGTGATTAGCATTGTCAGTCTGCTCATTGCGATTCTCCTGCCTGCGTTGGGGGCTGCTCGCAAGAGTGCACAGGCAATCAGTTGTGCCAGTAATCTCCGGCAGGTGGGTATCGCGTGCATGTCCTATGCTGCGGATAATCAAGACACCCTGCCGGTGATCAAAGCCAGCGTCGGGACAGGCAATACCAATGACGATCGCTGGTGGGTGTTGTTGCCACGGCTTGGTTACATCTCCGGTGCGCAGGGCTTTCGTTATCACATGGCATCGCAACTGAGTTTGTTGCGTTGCCCGACGACTGATGGCCAATACAACACGGATAAGACGCCGTACACTTTCAACGGTTGGTTTGGTAAAGCCAACGATTCGTCACCGAGCTCGGCCATCGGTCCGGTGCGCATCGAGCAGATTCTCCAGCCCAACAAACAATTGATGATTGGTGAAGGCAAAGTCGGTGCGCCTTATCCACCCTGTCTGATGCCGGTGACTTATAGCAGTTGGCCATGGCGGGGCGTGGGCAATGATCACCTGGGTGAGAGTTTGAATATTCTCTTTGTGGATGGGCACATTCAGCGACCGGCCCGTGATGTGTTGCTTCAAGGCAGTGACACCACGGTGACCTGGCAGGGCAATGACATCGCGATCTGGGATCCCAATTAACCCTGAGTATTTAGTCAGGATTGTTATACTGTTCCTATGCATATCATCGTGATGGGGGTTTCGGGTGTCGGGAAAACAGCGGTTGGCAAAGGCATTGCCACCGCGCTGAGTCTGCGCTTTGATGACGCAGATGATTTTCACCCCTTATGCAATGTCGAAAAAATGAAGTCCGGCCAGGCGTTGGAAGATGCCGATCGTTGGCCGTGGCTTGAATTACTCAATACTCACCTCAAACAATCGCGTGGGTGTGTGCTTGCATGCTCCGCGTTGAAGCAGTCCTATCGGCAGGTGCTTTGTGATGGGATCGAAGACGTGAAACTCGTCTATCTCAAGGCTGATCGTGACACGCTGATCCAGCGCATGCAGCAGCGTGAGCATTTCATGCCGGTGTCGCTGTTGGATAGTCAGTTGGCCACATGGGAAGCACCACGCGATGTTCCCGGGTTCGCGCCCGTGATCACGATCGATGCCACTTTGCCTTTGGATGAAGTGATCAATCAGTCATTGGCAGCATTGGCCAAGTAGGCTTGCACATATCCCGCAAGATATGAACCCTGGCATTTGCGGACCCAATCCTGATAGTGCACATGATCACAGAACAGTTGCTCGTCTTCACCGAGTTGGCGTGTGAATTGCCACAGGTCGATGATCGCGTAGCCTGCGTCGGTCATGATCGTATCGGCAGCAGCATTGTAGGCATCCAAATCTGCTTCATAACGGTGAAAGCTTGAACAGTTGCTGTTGTGAATCTGAGCATTCACCAGCGTCGTTCGCATCCAGGCGATCGGGACGTTGTAGGACTGAGCGACCGCGACGATCTTTTTTAGATTCGCCTGATAGTCTTCCAGCGAGATTTGTTTCTCACCGGTATTCGGGTCTGTCTTGATGTCATGCAAACCACAGTTGGCAAGGATCAAATCAATCTGCCCATTGGTTTTTTCAAGCGAGTGCGTGATGATGCCCAGTGATCGTGATGAGTCGCCGCAGTTGAGATTCTGAGGCACATCCAGATCCGTCAGTGCATTAAGACGTTCCTCTTCACTGAAGCCGACCCATGTTGCCTGTGATTTTAATGCAGCGTGCAGGTAGGGCGTGTACTGGACACTGATGCTGTCACCGATGAGCAGGATGCGTGCTTTGGATGCTGTGGACATGTGTTGCGTCTTTCAACGAAGGTTCAATCAAGGTTGCGCTTTTGCGGGACAGTGCCTCATCATACCCAATTCGTCATGTGACGTATGAAGCTCAACAAAGCCGTGTCACGGGTTGCCTTGGTTTGTGAGTGGCATTGCGACCCGTGACTCAGGAGAGTCACGGCTTTG